>JAJFLL010000034.1 GCA_021772695.1 Deltaproteobacteria bacterium | reverse complement strand
GGCCCTGTTCGGCCAATAGGTGTACGGATTGGGTGAGAATATCTTCACGGAGACCCAGCTGTTCCCAACGGGAACCGGCCTCCAAGTTGGCAGAAACCAAATTCCACGCCGCCTGTTTATTTCCTGATCGCGATAATTGCTTCACTTGGGCCAATAATTCGGTGGGTTCCAGGTCGGATCCTGCCTGGGTATCGACAGTTACTTCTTCTTGCCTGGCGACCAAGAAGGTGCCGCCGAGTAATTCGGGTTGTCGGGAAAAATCTTCGCCTTCAGATTGATTTAACAGAGTGATAATTTCTTGGGCCCCGGACAAGCGTTCCGTAGGATTTTTAGCCACGAGGCCTGTGATAATTTTCAGGACGCCCGCGGGTGTTTGGGCGTTTTGTAGCGGAGTCAAATCAACGGAACCTTCTGTGAGTTGTCTGAGATATTGCTGAAAGCCCTTGGCTTTCACAAAGGGCAGCCGCCCGAGGCTCAATTCATAAAAGACGATGCCCAGGGAATAGAGATCGGCGCGGTGGTCATAAGGGGCCCCCGATAAAACCTCTGGTGCCATGTAGGGCAGGGTTCCCGCTCGCGCCACGTTTCCTGGACCACTTCCAGCTGTTATGGCGGCCCCAAAGTCGATGAGCTTTAATTGCAGTCGGTCGCCACGACCTGGCGCCCTTTGATCGTGGACCATGCCCACCAGCAAGTTGGCGGGCTTGATATCGCGGTGCCAAATCTTTTTGCCATGCAGGTAATCCAGGGCCCAAGCCGATTGCACCATCAAGGCAAAGACCGCATTCCAATCGCGGTTGCGGGCGGCAACCACCAAGTCATCGCCTTCCACATACTCGGTGACATAAAAAAGGTAGTCTCCCGCTTCGCCGTAATCGAGAACACGGGCGAGATGGGGGTGTTGCAGTGGACTAAGCAGCTCGTATTCCCGTCGTAGGGCCTGCAAGGAAAGTTCCGTACCCACCCCCTGTTGCAGGACCTTGAGGGCCACCGGATGCTCGTCATTTTTTAGATCGGCCGCGAGAAAGGTCTCGCCGCCGGCACCCCGACCCAGGGGCCGGATGACCCGGTATCGCCCTTGATAAATGGCAGCTGCCGTCATGGTTCCTCCTCCCCAAGAACCCAAACATTTTGACTAACTATTATCCATATTTAAATCTAAAAATTGTTTAATACAAAAATAATTAATATTTTCAATAAGTTATAAAGTGTAATTTTTTGGCACACTACTTGTAATAGTTGGGAGTGACACTATGTTGCGGTGCTTCCCCAAGTAACCTCCCCAACTGGTGTCACCAGGGGGGGCGAAAGCCTCCCCACTTTTTCAAAGGGGGAAGCAGGCCTTCATGGGCTTTAGGGACAAGGGACTAAAAAAGTTTTTTTGATTTGAAAACCAGACCCTCTGATGACGCCGGGGCACCCACCCCCCATACTGGGTGCCCCAATTTTTCCCGGGGGCACAATCATCCTCGGTTCTGGGGCGGTTCACTCCGCCCCAGTTTTTTTTGGAATTACTAAAGGAGCGCTAATGATGAAGATCCACAAACCCGCGAAATATATTTTGTCGATAACCTTACTGATCTTATTCGGCGTCGCCGCCTGTGGCTCTCCGAAGGAACCGGCGCCCGAAGCCGACGAAAACGCTATCTTTATGGATGGGCCCGGGCATCCCGCGGCCGGCGCCGCCATACCCGGTGCACCTGCGGATTCACCGGTAAGTCCGGTGCTCGAAACACCGCCCACCCCTCACGAACCGGCATTGCCCCAAACCCGGTTGCTGGTGAAGATTCAGAATAACCGCAGCGATTTAAATCCTGGCCCTTACGCTTTTCTTCCCCAAATTCAGGGAGGAGCGGCGCCTTACCAAGTGCATTGGTCCTGCACCTCGGCCACCCAGACTTGTCCCAGCTTAAGCACCCAAGGCCTTGGCAATGGCCTGCCCCAAGCCCAGGGAAATTTTACCACCGGCCGATACCAAATCGATCTTTCCGTTTTGGATGATAGGGGCCAGCGGGCCTCCGATACCTTGGTCCTAGAGATCGCCAATCCGACCACGGGAGGGATCCATCAAAACGAGGGCCTGCGCAATTTCGATCCTCAAGTGGCCTTTCCTGCGGGACCCAACCCGAGCTTGAGCCAAGGCGCCGGGACTGCCATCACCGGCAATCGCAACATCAATCTTGAATTTAACAATATTTACGGCAGTGATCCGATCCGTGGCCTGGCCAACATTCAAGTCCTGACCGAGGCCAGTTCATTAACATTGCACCGCTCCATTCTTCAGACGGATCCCGAAGCGAATCGCTTGGAAGGCAATATTCGCATGCGTTTTCCCCGGCATCGCATTACCACCTACCCAGAAGGTCCCGGTGTTTTTCAAACTCCGGTGACCGATGAATATTTTCCGGTGCATTGGATCAGCCTAAGCTTTCGCGCCTGCACCATAAGCGGCAGCTGCCGAACTTTGATCCAAGAGATTCCTTTTGATGAAGACGAAAATCTAGCCTGCAACGCCGAAACCAATTCCGATGCCTTTTGTGAAGGGGATTTCACCATCAAGGTTTTGGCCCAAGAGATTTCAGGAGTCCCTTTGGAAGAGCTAGAAAACTTTGAGATTCGCATCAGCGATACTCATGCAGCCCTTCTGGAACTTGGCGACAACCAATACCAAGTCTGTCAGGCCACGACCGATTGCCCCGGCACCCATCCGAATTGTGTCGGCGGTCTGTGTTCCGCTATCCAACCGGGCGAGCTCTTGGCGGCCCGGCGAAGCGGCGGTGAATAGACTGATTTCCCCGGGTCGAAGCCCCCTTGCTTCGGCCCAGCCCTTGGGGCTATAACCATGAGACCATGGAAATTTACTCCACCTTAAGCGTGTTATTAGGCGCCAGCTGGCTCAGTGGCTTTAACGCCTACGCTACTATCGGATTTTTAGGATTATTTGGCCGCATCGGCTGGCTGAGCCTACCCCAAGGACTCCATGTTTTAGAACATCCCGCCGTTTTTGGAGTCGCCTTATTGCTTTATTTGGTAGAATTCATCGCCGACAAAGTTCCCGCCTTCGATAGCTTTTGGGATTCTATTCAAACCTTCGTGCGAATTCCCGCCGGCGCCATCCTGGCCTTTGCCGCCGTGGGCGACGTCGCTCCCGAATTAAAATTGTTGGCCACCCTATTGGGCGGTGGCCTCGCCCTCTCAGCCCACGCTACCAAATCGAGCATTCGCGCCTTGGTTAATTTGAGTCCCGAGCCCTTTTCAAATTGGATGCTCTCGCTTGGACAAGACGGCGCCATCTTACTGCTCATCTGGGTGATGTTTTATTTCCCCATCATCATGTTGGGCTTGTTGATCCTATTCACTATCTTCTTTATTTGGTTTCTACCGAAAATCTTTCGCACTTTTTCCCGCATGTTCCGTCGCTTTTGGTCCAAACCTGCTGAACCCACCTTACCG
>JAJFLL010000330.1 GCA_021772695.1 Deltaproteobacteria bacterium | reverse complement strand
ATTCGGGAGTGGAGTGACGCAGCACACTCTCCAGAAAAACCACCTGAGGATTCACGTCAGGTGCCGCACTGAAATCATGGAGGGGAAGAAGATGAGGGTCACCACTAACCTCCTGTCTTAAGAGACGAACCAAGTTTATCGAATCTTTTGGATGCTGGGAAAGCACACCTACTCGATCCAAAGCCGTATCAAAAGGAACCATATTTTTAGTGGATAAATATCCACGGGGTGGAACCCAACCGTTAAGTCCCACGGCCCCAGCCGGAGCGATGACGGATCCTCCGGTATCGGTTCCGATTCCAACGGAAACGGGAAAATCCTTCAGACCTACTACGTAGGCCGTACCCGAAGAGGAACCGGCCGGATCAAATCCTTCTCGGGTGGGATGGGGAATATAGCCAAACCCCGCATGCATCCCAGAACCACCGTTGGCCGCAGCCACCATGCCGACGGGAAATGGTATCGCCCCTAGTTCACGCAAACGGGTCAAGATGGGGGACTCACCCACTCCAACTATTCTAGAGGTTTTACTCCCCATCATCATGATGCCGTCGGAGCCGGGAAATAAATCTTTTACCGCAACAAAGATTCCTTCTAGGGGCCTCACCCAAAGACCACCCATTTGGAAACGCTCATCGCTTTGACGAGCCCAAGAATATAGCTGTTCTCTCAAGGCACCTTGATCCAGACGGCGAGGAAATATTGCGGAGTTTCTAATGGCCGGATGGCGCCAAATTAATTGCAATACTCCACTGGGAGCCAGTTTACCTTTTGCATACACCTGATGAACCTCGGCTAAAGGCATCTTTGCCAAATCACGACTTAAATCAAATGAGGTCCAATGGGGATACAAGGATTCTGGGGAAAAATTGGTTCTTCGGCTAATCGCAGGCAGATCCGCAGTGAATGTTTTCGAAGCAAAAGCACCCTCAGAGAATGATTGGGCCTTCAAGGGTTCGAGCATACTTGCCGTGTCCAGCATGGACCGAACGTTTTTTAAATCTCGTTGTCCTTGTTGTAAGAACTCCCACTCTTGGCCATGACTCAAGGGAAACAGGCCTTCTTCAATGCGGTCCAATACCTTGGCTCGAAGGGATTTCTCTCGATACTGAGCTTCCGTCAACTCTTGGCTCAAGGCCGGGCCCAAATCAAAGTTTCGATTCCCGCGACCCGCCCGGTATAAAATCATGGTAACGGCGGGAGACATATCCATTCCGAGGTAAGCCAATCTTGATACAGTACTCGACCAGGTGATTCCATTTTCATGGTTCCGATCTTGGGCCATACCCGATAAAAATTGGCCGCCTCCCAATAATGCAGAGCCGCCAAGTAGGATTCGATGGGTCCAAAGCCCCACACCCTGGGCGATTGGCCTAGCCCAAGTACCAGTATTTAATCCTGAGGCACCCCAATGGGCCCAAACCAATGGATCTTCGAAGGCCCTTCTTGCGGCATCGGCATAAATCAGGCCCACCCGATTGACATGACCCGGAGTATAGCCCTGGGACAAGGCCCAGCGCCGGTATTGCTGAAACCGATGGGCGCCGGCCACAAAACTACCCATTCCGATCAGCGTACTCAAACCATGTAGCAAATAGGAGCCAAGAAATAATCCCGATACAAAACGTTGGCCCCCCGTTTCATGGGAAACTCCTCTCAGCCGATTCCATGAGGCAGTAGCCTCAGGGAATTGGTTGTATAGCTGCAATCCGCTAGCTGAAATCAAGACCGCACTTACCATAGGCTTGGAGAGCCACTTAACTCCCAAAGCAGCTATAGGCCTTAGAGGACGGAAGAGTGAACTGAGGATGGTAGCGACTCCAAGATTCGCCCCTAATAAAGAGACGTCGTCGGCCAAAACAAACTCATCCATGGTTTCAAAGTGATGTTCCAAACTTCTGGTCCACGGAATAGTTTCGGTCCGGCCATCAATTAATCGAATCTCTACTTGAATTTGCTTTAAATCAGTTTCACTTACGACAGTATTAAAAGGTACTTGGTCTGCCAATTGTTCTAGGTATTGGTAAATCAAATAGGCTTGTTGTACCCGCCCATGAGTTTTAAACTCTCCTGCTAAATTCCTTAAATCATCAAAGTACAATTCCGGCTGGGTTTCGTTGGAAAGGTTTCGTAAAATTCGATCCATGGCAACATTCCTAAGGGACACACCGAATCGAGTTAAATATTGATCCATTTCCTGAGCGGAATGTGGAGGGGATAATAAACGCGAACAATCACGCTCTAGTCTATTTCTTAGAGCAGGTTGCTCTTGAACCACAAAACTTAGATACAATGGCAAGACGTGCTCAGCACCTATGAATGAATTTGAAAAACTATGAGAAGAACCTTGCGATAAACTTGGAAAATTCTCCCTAACGCTTAAGGCTCTTGGTTTCATGGCACAGGAATCCCTTCCAATAGTTTGGCTTTATTATTACCTCCTTCGATTTTAGGATTTGGAAACTCTGCTGAAGGGACTCGTGGACTAACCCCACATCCACAAGCTCATGTTAATACAAAGGCCATGCCAGAATTAACTATTTGATTATATTAGGTTTAATGTTTAGTTTCCTTGTTGAGACTGCCATTTCCTCAGGCAACTGAGCAAAACTTCAGCAAGTGATGGCAAAATTTGTCTCTTTTTTTTAGGTCATTTATTTGCCAAGATGCGTATTCCAATGGAAAATGTGAAAGGAGCAATCATGAAAGCACTCGCCGCCTTTGCTATTATCTTTTCTTTAGCCATTGCTTATCCGGCCTTCGGTTGTGATGATAAAAAGAAAGAAGATAAAGATGACAAAACCCCGCAATCCTCAAGCTTGATCCAAGGTTCCGGGTTAAATCATATTTTATAAAGTTAATATCTCCAATTCAGGGGGCAAGCCTGCCCCCTTTTTTTGTTTTCTTTCCCCTATCGACAAAATCCATTAACATGGGCCTAAACTATCATCAGGCCTCTCATGTCTTTACTGCCAAATGCCATCCAATCCGCAGGCATCATTGAAGCAAGAATAAAAAACGGGAACCCAGCCCTATTTCTTGATTTTGACGGAACTCTAACGCCTATCGTCGCTCGCCCCGAACTAGCAAATCTCTCTGCCGAGATGAAGAAGCTGCTTACAAATTTATCGATCCATATTCCCCTGGGAATCCTCAGTGGTCGCAGTCATGAAGACCTGTGGAGAAAAGTTCAAATTTCTGAAATTTACTACGGCACTTGCCATGGCTTGGAACTTAAAGGCCCGGACTTTTCTTGGAATCCTCCGGAGATCGGGCCCCTATTACCCCTATTAAAAACCATGCATGAGAACCTCAGTCAAAAGACGCAAATGATTCCCAAAATCCTATTCGAATTTAAGACCTATTCCCTGGCACTCCATTACCGTCAAGTTGCGACTGAGAAAATTCCATACCTAGAAAAAATTCTAGAGGAACAAATTGCCGCTCATCCGGGTTTCATAAAGACTCGTGGAAAAATGGTTTTTGAGATTCTGCCCGATCTCCCCTGGGACAAAGGCACCGCCCTCCGCCAATTGCAAAAACACTTCCTCAAAAAGTTCGGCCCGACTCTTCCCATTTTTATAGGTGACGACCTCACCGATGAAAACGCTTTTACAACCATCCAAAAAGATGGGATTGGCATTCGGGTGGGAAATACTTCTAGGAAAACCGCGGCCTCATATCTTTTAAACGACGTGGCTGAAGTGATGACGTTTTTGAAACAGCTAGCGGGGTGGACCCGATAAATGAAGCAATGGCTGCAAACACTCCTCTTGATATGGATTATTCTTTCGAGCGGGGCCGGCCAGGCGCACTTGACCCAATTTTCCAGATCGCAACTCAAAGCGCAGCAAGGCAAAGTTTCGTGGGATCTTCAGTTTCACTTGGGAGACTTCCAACGAAAATTTTCTCGAGTTAGCGATGAACAGATTTTGACCTACTTACCTGAAAGACTTTCCCTGTGGGCTGGGGAACAAATCTGCACCCAGGAACAAAGCCGATTACAGCGAGACCAGGCGAAAGAGTGGGTTGAAATCCACCTGGTGTTCTCGTGCCCAGCCACACCAGGGCCCTTACAAGTTCGCTATGGATTATTTTTAGGAGACCTCTCCCACCGCCATTTTTTAAGTTACCCCACAAATGCAGGGACCTCAGAACTGACTTTCTCACCCGCCTCTAGCTTTCATGAATGGACCCCTCTAGAACATGCTTCAGGGACCTCTGGATTCTTTTCATTGGGGGTGGAACATATCTTACTGGGCTTTGACCATATCCTTTTCTTAATCGCCCTGCTCTTCGGAGCACGTCAATTCAAGACCTTACTCTATCTGATCACCGCCTTCACCTTGGCCCATTCTCTAACCCTGGGTTTGGCGAGTTTAGAATATTTGCAATTGTCACCTCAATGGGTGGAGCCGCTAATTGCTTTAAGTATTTTGGTGGTGGTCCTTTGGGATGGATTTGCCCGATCTCATCGAAAAGCCACGACCTTGATAGCGATCACATTTGCCTTTGGCCTTATTCACGGATTGGGATTTTCCTTTTTGCTCAAAGCAACTTTAGAAAATACCACCAACCTCTGGAAACCCCTCCTGCTCTTCAATTTAGGTGTGGAGGCGGGGCAATTATTACTGGTGGCAATTTTCTTCCCTCTATTGCACTGGAGTGAAAAACGATTCCCGACTTTCTATAGTCCCTTTCGAAAAGTGTGCCTCGTAGGTATTGCTGGCATGGCCCTTTATTGGCTAATCCTGAGAATTGCCTAATAGGGTGCACCACATGAAAATTTGGAACAAACTCTCAAACATTCACAAGTTTAATTTTAGGAGTTTAGTCACCTGATTTATTAATATTGGGTAACCCACTCCCCGGTTCCTCGAAGGATTAATTTAGGCTAGCAAGAGCTTGATCGAGATAAGTAACTGTTATCACATATTATTATTTATTTTTTCTCGCAGTCCTACCTTGGCACCTCCTTTGCTTCCTATTGAGACAAGGGCACCTCTTAACTTTGGAGGTCCCCATGGCAGGCGATCAAACTTCTTTTCTTCCCATTTCATCCCCAGATTCCCCATCTTCCCATCAACCCATCCCGGAACATCCGCCCGTAGTTCGGCCCCAACCCGTCCGTACAGCAAGTGAACCCAGTCGTGCAGCAGCAAGTCGTGACGAGTTTATTTACAGAGAAACTAGGCTAGATTCTTTAGTAGATCGGCAATCCCTTCCCGTCGGCTGCATGATCACCATCACACCTGCCGACCAATTTCGCAGCGAATTACAAAGGGCAAATCAAGCCCTCAGGCAAGCGGATGAGGCTTTGACCGGCGAAACACCCAGTTCTGAACTGGCTTTGGTTCACTTGACGGAAGCCCATGAGGCCATAAATACTTTGCAACAATCCATGGGATGCCGACAGGACTCCATCGTAGCCCGATTAATGAGTCGATACTTTGCCAACTTGGAACAAATTCCCCAAGCAGACCGAGATGTGGCTGGAGCAGAGTTATTGGGTCATATGGATCACTTTACGGTGGAACGACCTGATGGTGGTACGAGGGAGTTCCGCTTTTCTGGAGGCCAACTGAGCACCATCGATATCGAGCCGGGATCTTCTGTAGTGTTTACAGAATTAAATTCTCCACCGGCAAACCTACAGGAACGTATTGAATAATCCTTTGATTTA
>JAJFLL010000329.1 GCA_021772695.1 Deltaproteobacteria bacterium | reverse complement strand
CACTTCCTAAATTTAGCCGCGGAAAAGGAAGACAGCAAGGCGCCCAAATTGACAAAGACCACCTTGAAGGTCTTGATGGATTATTCCTGGCCGGGCAACATCCGCGAATTTCAAAACGAGATGCAACGCCTAGTGGTCATGGACAGCGCCCGCGTCGGGCCCGAATTACTTTCTCCCCAAGTGCAACAAGGCCTCGAAGCTGCGGTCCCCAATGAAGTGGGCCGGGGTGGTCTGGAATCCTTGATCGTCCAAGTAGAAAAGAAGGCTATCAACGCCGCCTTGAAACGCTTCCGCGGCAATAAACTCAAGGTGGCCAAATCCCTGAAGATTGCGCGCTGCACCCTCTATGACAAGATCAAAAAATACCGCATCGCCGGCTAATCCAATTGTCTGAAGTCCAGACAGAAGGCGGCCTGCGAACCCCTGAAGCCCGCAAGACCTAATTCATAATATTCAATGAATTCAGTTAGTTATATTATAATAGCTTTGGCACATCCCTTGCTTAATATAGAAACAAAACTGAATGATTTCCCCCCCTAGCCCGTTGTCGGATAAACCGAGGACGGGCTTTTTGTTTGGGGTTATTGAAATGGAGAAATGAAACGATTCTTCCCAGAGGACCGGTTTGTTGATGGGAGAACCTTGCCAAGTGAAAATGAAAATCCATCTGCTACTCGATGATGCGAGGGATTATTCATCGACCTCACCAGGGCATTAAGGTAACCATAAAAAGAATGAAGACCAATCCCGTAAAAATCCTCGCCTTCGCCGGAAGTACCCGGAAGGCATCCTTTAATAAAAAATTAGTCCAGTTTGCCGTCGCCGGTGCAGAAGCCGCCGGCGCCCAGGTGACCTATATCGACCTGGCCGATTATCCCCTACCGGTATACGACGGAGATTTAGAAGAGGCCCAAGGGCTACCGGAGAACGCCCTAAAATTAAAAAAACTATTTAGCGATCACCAGGGGTTATTGATCGCTACCCCGGAATACAATAGCGGGTATCCAGGCGGTTTAAAAAATATGATCGATTGGGTATCGCGTAAAGCCGATCCCGATGAGGCCCCACTGGCATGCTTCAAAGGCAAGATTGCCTCTCTCATGTCTACTTCACCGGGCGCCTTAGGCGGACTCCGGGGTCTGCACCAATTGCGCGAAGTCCTGCTCAACATTCATGTATTGGTTTTGACAAAAATGCATGCCCTGCCCCGGGCCATGCAAGAATTTGATGTGGCGGGAAAGCTAAAAAATCTCGATACGGAAAAAATCATCAAAGGCTTAGGCGCCCAGACCGTTCAAATGATCCAAAATTTAGGCACTTGAGAAACTCCTATTTCTGGGAACCCAGCCCCCCGTCCATCGAGCCAACCTGGAGGCGATGGATTTGGTTCCACGGGCCTAAGCGCTGGCCATGCCACTGCCGCTGTTCGGCGGGATACGTGAGCGTGCCGGGGTGGGGTCCTGTAAGCTTCAGCATGTGATTTTCGTATCGGGACCCATCGCCTTTTCAAACCCTTCACCAGGGCTGCGATGGGTCCTCACTTCCTCTCCCCTTGATTTTCCCTAACTTTTTCTCCATTTTCCCTTTTGGCACCAACTTTGCTCTTCTCAAACCTAAGACCCAAACCAAACACATTGGGGTCATTGCGAACTTTTTAAAGAAGCGGGACTCTCTGGGTAGGAACCTATAAGGACTGGGGAGCTCCCTGGGCCTAGCGCCTTCGCAATGACTCCTTTTATGAATCGCGATAGAAACGAGCAGGGTTTAAAAAACCTTTGACGGTATATTTTGTGCAACTTATGGCACTGCCTTCCGATCCAGGTTTTAGGGCTGTTCTCATCCTACCCAACAGCACCTCCATCGGATCGGCAGATCTTCCCGATCCTCTTCAGCCGTGGGGTAAACCGGCGTTTGGGAAAATCGACAACAAGGTTCCAGGTGTAAGGAAGTACTGAATCTCACCCTAGCCGATTTGGAGATTGAGGTGATGACCTGGCGAGGACAAAAAATGACCGCCGACCCTGGCGAGAAGAATCCAGTGCGCGATTACCGCTATGCACCATTCCAAGCTGGTGATGCATCTAGCCTAAAGTCCCCTAGTGCGATTCCAACCTATTCAGGCTTAATCACAGATTTTAAAAACAATTTTTTTCATTCCCTAAGCGTTTGTCTGGAGGTCCGGCATGGCTAACTTGTTTCAACGATGCAAATTCATAGCCTATTTATTAATCGTCCAATTGATCGGGCTCCCGGCCCCCTCGATAATCTATGCGCAAGCCCATAGAACTCAGAGTGACCTAGCTCCTTCGGTGAAACAAGCCGACACGAATTTAACCCCTGAGGAACAAGCTAAATATGGTTTACCCGAAACCGTCTTAGAAAAACCCTCCACCCATAAAAATTTATCAACCCCCAAAAAACATTCCTCAAGCACTCCGGGTAAACTTAAGGTGGTGGTACTTGAATTAAGCACTACTGATACCAATCCCAAGGTTGTTGAAAAGGTCACCGATACCTTACGTGACGAAATGATGGCCGAACCGGGATTTCAAGTGGTCTCAAAAGAGGCCACCCGTAATTTCTTCGCTGCCAATCCCAATATTATGCAACGCATCGATATTTCCAACCCGCTAGACCGTTATTTGGCAGAGGCCAGGCAATTTTACGCAGCCTTTCAATTCAAAGACGCCATCGGAGTCCTCTCAAACACCATCGACACCTATCGCAATGCCGAACCACCGCTAACCGAGCAATTTCCCTTAGTTGAAGCCTATGTTCAATTAGGAGATATCTACGTAGGCGCCAATAAAAGTAAAGATGCCAAGACCGCATTCAAAGAAGCCATTCGTTTGAATCCCGACCGAGAAATCACCCAACAAGAATATGCCCCAAAAACGGTGAATACCTTTGTGCAAGCCAAACAAGAATATTTAAGCCGCGCTGACGTGGCACGAATCGAAGTATTCTCGAACGTGAAAGGGGCCGAGATCTTTATCAATGGAGTTCCTAAAGGGGATGCGCCTGTCAAAGTAGACCGACTTACTCGTGGTGATCATTTCATCATCGCCAAAAAATCCGGTTACAAGCCCCTGGCCAAAAAAGTAAATTTAAAAAGTAATTATTTGCGCGTGAAAATGGATCTAGAGAAAGATCAGCAGGCCACTATCTCTCAACCGGGCTTAATGGTGAAAAACTTTCAGGATGTGGATGAACAGGTACGTATGGCAGCAAAGGTCGGCACCACTATGGATGCCGACAAAGTAGTTTTAGTCAGCACCCGAGAGGTGGGCTACAATACCAAAATTACCGCCCGCATGATCGACACCAAATACTACGCCAGCCATAAACCGAAATCTGTTGAGGTGCTCGATCTGCCGAAAGACACCCGAAATGCCTCTGACATCATTGCAAAAGACTTGGTCACCATTGCTGACCAAGATTTGGGTAAAAATCCCAAATACGCCGACAGCGAAGTCATCGTGGTGGGAAAAAAGAAAAAGACCAGTTGGGTGAAGAGTCCCATTTTGTGGTCCATCTTGGGTGTGGTCGTGGCCGGTGGGGCCACCGCCGGGGTATTGCTTGGCACCAGGGGAAGCGGTGATGACGGCAATAGCACCACCGTATCGGTGACCGGCGCCACCAACTAGATTAGAAAATCAGCTAAAAAACTTCCCTTCGACCGAGATTCAAACGATGCATTTTGAAATCCTTAGGTTCCGTCGGGCCGAGGCTGGAACCCTTCTCGCCTAATTTCCTAAATTCATTGATCAATTTTAAATGAACTCGATCCAGGTTTTGGGAAAACAATCCTGGCATTACCTTTGCTTTAACCTCGGTGCATACGGAGGTGAAATCATGTCCCCATCTATCTGGTTTTCTAAACGGTTCCTTTTGACCCTTTTTACTTTCATGATCCTCGTCCCCTTAAAGGCAATGGCCCAGGAGGAGTTCCCCTTATGTGGAGAAACACCCTCAGATATTTTATTGATGCTCGACCGCACCGGTAGTGTTCAGGATTCGGAGCGAGCCAAAGAGGCCGAG
>JAJFLL010000328.1 GCA_021772695.1 Deltaproteobacteria bacterium | reverse complement strand
CGTCAGAGTATTTCGAAATCCGTTCCGCTCGCAGGAATTTTCCGGGACGGAAATGGTCACCGTAGGTTTCCAATTCAACCAAAAGTGATAGATCGGTATATTTTTTGACGTAATCGGTGAAATACGGCACTTGGCGGTCTTGATAGAACTCCTTGAGAATGACGTGGTTCACCGCCATCCAAAAGGCACCATCCTGACCAGGATTGATGGGGATCCATTGGTCCGCGAATTTACTGACCTGGCTGAAGTCCGGTGAGAACACCACCAAGTTGCTACCGTTGTGCCTGGCCTCGGCCACAAAATGACAATCGGGGGTACGGGTCATATTGAGGTTGGCCCCCACCACCGCGATGAATTTTGCATTAAACCAGTCCGCACTCTCCGCCACATCGGTCTGTTCCCCAAACAATTCGGGAAAGGCCGGTGGAAGGTCGCAATACCAATCATAAAAACTTAGATTGACCCCCCCCATGAGCTGCAAAAAACGGGAACCGGCGGCATAACTGAGCATGGACATGGCGGGGATAGGAGAAAAACCCACGATGCGGTCCGATCCGTGTTTTTTTACCGTGTGAATATTGGCAGCTGCAATGATCTCTAAGGCCTCTTCCCATTGCAGACGCCGGAATCCTCCCTTGCCGCGAGCCCGCATGTAACGACCCCTCCACTCGGGATTTTCTTGAATAGCCTGCCAAGCCTCTACGGGATCACGGAACTTGGCCTTTGCTTCTCGCCACAAATCTTGAAGACAACCTCGAATATAAGGGTATTTCACCCGCAGGGGGCTGTAGAGATACCAAGAAAAAGAGATGCCCCGTTGACAGCCCCGCGGTTCATATCCCGGAAGTGATTTTTCCAATAAGGGATAGTCCAGGGCCTGCATCTCCCAAGTGACCACTCCTTCCTTGACGTGGATATTCCAAGAACAACCGCCGGTACAATTGACCCCGTGAGTGGAGCGCACGACCTTATCGTGCTGCCACCGATTTCGATAAAACTCCTCCCAGTCACGGGTCTTGGGGGAAATTAGGTCCTTAATCCAACTCATTGGCCGCCTCCATGGGTGGGTTTAACTGTTTTTTTTCTGCGTTTGCGCCACGACAAATCGATGACACCCAACGCGACAATGGTTCCGCCCAATCCCAAAAAAATAAATTTTTTCTGAAAATCCCCGGAACTCGCCCCCTTCTGATCTTCTCGATAGAAGAAAGACTTCAGCGCAAAGGCCTCTTCACTGGTCAGGGGTTTGTCGGCGTAGATCTCTTGCATGACGGGGAAACCCATCTTCTGAAGCGCCTGGGAAAGCCCCTTATCCTTGTACCTGGCATAAGCGTTCGTGAGATCAATGGCTAGAGTACCCCCACCGAGCAAGCCCGAACGGCCCGCACTGTGACAAGAGATGCATGCGGGCCCACCGTTGGTCAGTGGAGTCCTGCCCATAAACAGTTTTTGACCTAGCTCAATCTGGGCGAGAGTGGCTTCCGTCGCGGATTTCTCATCCACGGGCTTATCGCCAGGACCCCCCTGATCAATGAATTTTAAAAGCGCCACAATTTCTTGATCGGATAGATCCTGATCGGGCATCTTAGTTTGGTTAAATTGGTTGTATAGTTTCACCGCCTCGGCATCTCCTGAGTTGATGAGGCTTTGAGGGGAGCGAATCATTCGAAACAACCACTCCTTGTCGCGCCGCTCAGTGACGCCTTTGAGATCGGGGCCGATCCCTGCTCCCCCACCCACCGTATGACAGCTGCTACATTTCTTTTCAAAGGTGGCTTTCGGGTCAAATGCGGCATGGGTGTTCGCCAGAAAGGAAAAATAAGCCATCACCAAGCCGGGAAGGATCCATTTCAATGTATTTCTCGTAAGCATGATGAACATCAATTCTCAAAGGCGATCAAAACCAACGGTACAGATAACTTTATGAAACAATTTGGAATAATAGAAAATGTCGTACGACATGCCCCTGCATGATCTTGATCATATGAAAAACACTATGGTCTTAGGGATTTAATAGCGCGCCAGGACTTGGGCATAGAAAAAGTGAGCAATGTCAGCGGTTCCGGTATCTGCAAAAAATTGACCGGGGAAAAAAACAGAGTAACCGACCAGTCCACTGAAATACTTGATAGGATCGAATTTGAAATAGACGTCGATTTCCTGCCCGGCATAGGCGCTCGCCCCCGGAATACCGGTACGGAACTGTTGCCCATTGGCCGCAAAGACCCCATTGGCCGGTTGGGGCAGAAAGAAGGCATGATAGGCCAGATAAGCCTTGATGAAATCGGAAGGGTGAACCACGAAATTAGCACTGATGTCGTGCATGTTTCGCCAGGAAAAATAATCGATCAGGCCGTACTTACCATGATTGGTGGGGAGAATATTATTAAACAATGTGACGGTACCCGCGCCAGGGGTTCCATCACCCGAGGCAAAATTATATTCAAAACCCAGGCGGGGTTTACATTTAGCGGCAAAAGTGAAGCCGAATTGGGACTGGAGGGCGAAGTCGCTGATGAGGTTGCCCGCATTTTGTCCCGTTTGGTAGGCCCCCTCAAAGCCATAATCCCAGGACTGCCCCACCTTGCCGTCGATTCGGGTGCCCAGGGTGACCAAGGATAATTCCTGATTATTCAGGCCGAGTTCATTGCCGTGGTAGACAATGATATAGGGCTCCAAAATGCCGCTGGGAAATTTTTTCCAGTGCGCATAGGAAGAGGCCAACTGGGCCTCTTTACCATTGGGCAACTTGATTCTCGTTCCGAAAATATCCATCCAGAAAGCAGAGTTTTCCAGACGTAATACCATGCCATCGAAACTTCTTCCTAAATTGCCCCAATTAAAGGCGCCGATGAGTCGTTCGTCACCGTATAACAACTCCTGCCTGCCCAAACGGAGGCGTGTGGTCCATTTTCCAGGTGTGAGTACCTGCAGATAACCCTGATAGAAAGACCGGTCCGAGGGGGTTTGAAAAAAGGAATTGCCCTGCCCCAGGGTTTCAGAATCTTGAAACATGGCAAAGATCTTGATCTCATCGGTGGGATTCAAGTCCAGATAAACTCGCGTGCGAAGCAAGACGAGCAGATCGTTGTCATCCTGGACTCCGTCCAGATCATCATTGAATCGAGCTTCCACCCTAGTACGAAACTCTCCTCCCACCTTGACCGTGTCAGGCCAAACGGGGTGGCCATAAACCATTGCGGTGTAGCTTAGGGTGAGTGAAATCGCGGCAAGAATAATAAATAATTGGAAATGAAAGGATTTGAGCAGCATATTAAGTATCTAAACATCGCCATTGCTTCAACATGGGTTCTAAAAGATTTCGTGAAATAAAAATCGCCTCGCAATCGGTCTGTGCCGTTCCGGTACAGCAAAAAGGATGTTTCTGCAGAATGGCATCTAGCCCGTAGATCTCGCCCTGCGGAATTTTCCCGGCGACTTCCGGAGGGCATTCTTCTTGTTTTGAGGAGATGGCTATTATCCCTGACCGGACTAGATAGATACCATAGGGGATATGTCCTTCGTAGAAAAGCACCTGACCCTTTCGAAAGCTCAAGGCTTGCCCCTTGCAAACCAAGGAACCCAACCAAACTAAAATCTCTCGATAGAGTTCTTCCATTCTTGGTAGAGAATAGTTTATTGCGCAAAAAGTAAATGACGGGGTGCAGGCGGCAATATGATTTAGATCAGTTTTAGACCTCTAAGGCAGCCGCATGCAGCAAGGCAGGCAGGTTTAAAATAGTAATCTGTCGTTCATTCACATGGATGAATTTGGATTTTTTAAAATCAGAAAGCAAACGAATGGCAGTCTCTTGAGTAATACCGATCATCTCCCCCATTTCTTCCCGAGAAAGATGCAAATCGATGGAAAACCCCAGGCTTTCCTGCCGACCGTAAGCCTCCTTTAGATGAATCAAGAGCTCGGCCATTCTTTCTCTCGCCGACTTCTGAGCAATGCTAGTGGCTAGATCCTCTGCCTGGCGCAGTTCCTGGGATAATTTTCGCAACAGTTTAAAGGCCATATCTTGGTTGCCCCGCGCCACCGAAAGAAAGGCCTCACGATCGATACAACAAATATCACAATCTTCTAAAGCCTCGGCAGTAGCATGATAGGGTTCGTTAGAAAGCAGTGAACGATAACCCAGTAGATTGCCGGGGCCCGCCAACCGCACGATCTGGGGATGGCCTTGCGGCCCTAACTTGTATAGTTTGACTCGGCCCCGCTGAATGCAGAACACCCCGAAGGCCTGGTTTCCATCGTAAAAAATGATTTGTCCTTTACGGTATCGATTTTGGGTCTTATGACGATTGAAGCTTTCCAGCTCCGGAGCATGGAGACTGCAGAATAAATTGGTATCACGGCTTTCGCAGGTTTCACAGATTGGGGTTTGGCGCTTTGACATTTGTGAGTCATCTTATGAAGCACGGCGTCATTATTCCAGTTTAATTCTGGACATTGATCAAATATTATCGAGACACTCATGGGGGGCAAAAAGGAACGGTCCTGAAATTTTAATATAACCTCTTGTATTTTCAAGGTGAATTGTGAAAACTTCCTTTCGTTGGCGCCATTTTCTCATTGAACCCTACCGGATTTTTTTTGCAACCGGAGCAATATGGGCCATCCTTTCTATTGGCTTTTGGTTTACCTACCTACACGCCATGGGCCATGGCCTCGTACTCTTCGATTGGCAGCAAATTCCCCAGTACCTCCATAGTCACGTCATGATCTACGGGGTGATCAACTTCTACGTTTTCGGTTTCATACTCACTGCCTTTCCCCGTTTCGTCGACCAACCCCATCCTCGCCCCTCGTTTTTAATTTTTTTGTGGGGCTTATTACTATTTTCTCAAATATTTTTTATCCTCGGATCGTTTCAGAACCCCGTCTGGTTTAAGGTCGCTGCCGTATTGGAACCCTTGAGTATTTTTGTCCTGTTTCTCTTTCTCCTGCTACGGTATCTACGATCGGGAAAGATCCGACAAGACCGTCAGCCCATTTTCATCCTCATAGCCCTGCTCTTTGGAACCCTAGGATCCACACTTTCCTACTTTTTTTATGCCTGGGGTCAAGGCATCCGTTTTTATGAATGGAGCATTGAAATCGGCACCTACGGCTTTCTTTTGTTCTTGGTGGTTTCCATTACTTATCGCATCGTACCCTTTTTTACCGGACGCGTCGTTCAAGATTACCAACCCCATAGGGGCAAATTTACGCTGCAACTAGTCTTGGCCTTGATCGTTCTTTACCTGGGATTTCACCTCATCCCTACAAATCCGAAGCTCACCCACTACGCCTCTTGGATCCTCAATCTGATTTTTTTGATATTACTGGCCAATGAATGGCGCCAATGGATCCCGAAAAACCCTCGGCAAGCCCCGATGCTGTTTGTATTGTACTTGGGATTATTTTGGGTCCTCGTCTTTTTCGCCTTCTCGGGCTATGAACTCTTGGCCCATTTGCTTCGCATCGACCCTCCCAGTTTTCCCTTCTTCCGAACCCCAGCCCTCCATGCACTTTATATCGGGGCCTTCGGCACCCTATTGGTAGGTATTTCCACCCGCGTGGCCCGAGGCCATGGCGGCCTCCCCATCGTCGCCGATCGTTGGATGCTAGTCGCAATCCTTTCTATCCAAGTTACCGCCTTGCTTCGAGTCGGACTTCCCATCTTGGATTCTTTATGGCCAGGATTGAGAGTCCAAAATTATTGGGCGGGATTATTTTGGTGTTTGGCCTTTTCTCTGTGGCTGTGGCGATACTTCAGGGTATTGGGTCAGCCGAAAGCGGTGCCCGCTTAAAAAAAATTCATCAAGACCACCCTTAATAGTCGATTACCGCCATATCATGGATGCATGACGGAAATTCTCGATTTGTTGTGATGTAGAATAGTAGTCGCAGACAACCTGCATTGACGATTTTTCGGTTTGTAGCGTATCGAACAATTTGTTCAGTGCGATTTCCATAGTGGATAGCTTGAAAAATTCTAGGATAGCCGCGATCTTAACTTTCCATCAAGGTCTTCATTTCACGATACACTTTTTTTTCAAGAGTTTTATAATATGCTTTTAATTCATGATCGGAAAGGTATTCTATTTATTCGATCACATAGAGAAGAGTAATTCGCGAACGGTTTTGGGGTAGCGATTTTTTTGGCGATCTTTAAGGCGCGCTTGTTCTTCGAGGTTTAATCAACTGGCGCTAGAATATTTAGAAACATTCATTCTCCTTCGTTTTCATAATAATCATTCATCAGCTGAGGATTATCGCTATCAGCAGGTGCCTGCACTCGAAGCCAGCCTCAAGACCCACAAGCAGCTGGGCCTTTATTGCCAGTTAGAACCAAATTTCACCGGCATGAATGCGAGACCGATTTACCAGTCTTTTTCTCGACAACTGAAACGCTTGGCGCCGCATTGAGCTGGTTTTCTTTGGTGCCTCCTCTAGTAAACCCCCAGCAACTTTAGGTGAAAATTTCACTTAGGATAGGGGATGTTTTGAAATTTCAACTGAGGGAAAGTGCGGTTGAGATTTTCGGTTAAGGTTTCCAAAGAGACGGTTTTTTTATGGAGAAAGCCCATGGAATTTTTATAAGTGGAAATTTTGATAGTACCCGCCTCCACATCAGCTTGATCTTTAAGATAAGTGTTGAGATTTTCGAGAAGAGGTTTCGTTAAAATGCCCTTGATTTTGAAGACCAGAAATTCAAAATTTTTAGGATCGTCTTGAGCCGTTTTCACCGCGGAATAACTATACACTGCGGAACGCTCATCCTCGTAACAACGATCACAGGCCCTCAGTTTGGGGGGCAAAAAAGCAACCACTCCCAGCAAAATTAACCCGAAGCCAAAAATTTTAAGGCTGTGATGCATCCACAACTCCCATGGCGCCGTGATGGGCGTCGGCAAATTCATGATCAACCATAACGAATTGCCCCGCCTCCGGTACCACAAATTCCACGATAGCGGACCCACTGGCCGGCACCATGACAGTTTGCATCCC
Organism: Deltaproteobacteria bacterium; assembly: GCA_021772695.1. GTDB lineage: Bacteria > UBA10199 > UBA10199 > DSSB01 > DSSB01 > JAJFLL01. The sequence continues at coordinate 1,078 of JAJFLL010000328.1, read as the reverse complement.
TCTCAATTCGTTGGCAGGATTTCCATCCAACCAGACCTTATCGAAGATAGTGCCGATCACATGAAAACTCGACGTGTCATTGGGCCCAGCATTCAGAAAATACAAACGGACCCGATCTCCCGGCTTGGCCTTCAACGGTTCGTCCATATGTCGCATAAACTTCCCATTAAAAACAACGTAAGTGGGGTCCTTCTTTTCAGTGGCCTGTAAATCAAATTCGTAACTTCCGTCTGACTCGGGATTCTCTTTAGGATAAAACTCCGATTGGACTACCGCGTACTCCTGGTCCACCTTAGTGGGATACCCCCCTTTGGGTTCCACGATGGTCATCCCGTACATCCCTGCCGCCAAATGTTGGAGAACCATAACCGTTGCGCAATGGTACATGAAGACCCCGGGGTAGTTGGCCGTCCATTCAAAGGTCAAAGTTTTTCCCGGGTCGATAGTGCGATATTTATCCTGGGGGGAAAGCATTGCGGCATGAAGGTCAATAGAATGAGGCATGGGTGGCACAAATTGAACAGTTTCCTCGGCCCGGTTGGTCAAGGTAAAAATCACTTTGTCACCCTGCTTGATGCGCATAACCGGACCGGGGACCGTATCTCCGAAGGTCCAGGCGCGATATTTCATACCAGGAAAGATTTCCGCCATCTTGTGGGTAGCATCCAGCCGGACATGATGAACATTTCCCGAGGGAGTCGGTTTCACGTCTGGCGCGTCGGAGAGGACCTCACCGGAATAAAATTTGTTTTCAGTGGGAAGCTCGGACCCCAAAACCGCTTCTGGTGCCCCATAGGTATTTCCGTATTCTTGTTTGGCGCTGTTGCAACCACCTAGTAAAACCAAGGGCAATAGGAAAATAAAGTATGTCATTATTTTAGCGGCCATAAAAAATCTCCACTCGTGTACAATTTTAAAACTTCTTCAGGAAAAAAACTATAGATGAATAAGATGATTGCGTTTAAAGATTAGGTTAAAGTTATCGTATTTATATCAGATAAACAAACTGAAAATAAGCACTCCACCCTGATGACGGTGAGATGATCTTGCCAACTTGACTTAGAAATCGAAGAGAGAG
>JAJFLL010000327.1 GCA_021772695.1 Deltaproteobacteria bacterium | reverse complement strand
CCGATGAATTGGCTCACTATGCCAAAGGGTGCACCGACGTGGAATATGAGTTTCCATTCGGGGTATCCGAGTTAGAAGGAATTGCCAATCGGTCGAATTACGATTTGAATCAGCATATTTCGGGAAGTGGTAAAGATTTAAGCGTCTTTGATGATGCTACCAAAGAAAAATATATTCCTGCCGTCATCGAAACTTCCTTGGGAGTCGACCGAACTTTGTTAACTGTTCTAGCTGACGCCTATGACGAAGACGAGATTGGCGGAGAGTCTCGAACGGTCTTACGTTTTGCCCCCCATATCGCTCCGGTTCAGGCGGCAGTATTGCCCCTGTCTCGAAAATTAGCCGATCCGGCAAAAGAGTTTGAAGCAGAACTTAGAAAAAGATTTGCTACGGATTATGACGATACGGGGTCCATCGGTAAAAGATACCGCCGCCAAGACGAAATAGGTACTCCTTACGCATTAACCTTTGACTTTGAATCTGCGGCAGACCAAAAGGTCACGGTGCGGCACCGTGACACCACTCAGCAAGAACGCATTGCAATAGATCAAGTTACCCAGTACCTGACCGATAAAATCCCCGGTTCTCGATAAGGTTGAACTTTTATGCCCCGACCCTGGATATATTATTTTGGCAACGATAAGGCAGACGGCAGCAGCAAGCTGAAAAATCTGCTGGGCGGAAAAGGCGCCAATTTGGCTGAGATGGTAAATTTAGGGATTCCCGTTCCTCCGGGTTTCACCATTTCTACAGAAGTTTGTACGACCTATTACGATCAAGACAATCAATACCCCGAAGGTCTAAAAGAAGAAATGCAAGCGAACCTCGCCAAGATCGAGGCTTCCATGAATCGTAAATTTGGCGACCTAAAAATTCCCTTATTGCTTTCCGTTAGGTCCGGGGCCCGTATCAGCATGCCTGGCATGATGGATACAGTCCTGAATTTGGGCCTCAATGACGAAACGGTACAAGGGCTTGCCGAGGCCGCTCAAGATGAACGATTTGCTCTCGATTCCTATCGTCGTTTTATTCAAATGTATTCCGATGTTGTATTGGGTTTAGATCGTACCCGTTTTGAAAACCTACTCGAGGAAGAAAAAGAAAAATCAAAAGTTAGGCTCGATACCCATTTGAAGGCCGAAAATTGGCGTTCGGTAGTAAAGAGTTTTAAGGATTATGTTTTAAGGGTGACCGGCAAAGAGTTTCCTCAAGACGCCATGTCACAACTCTGGGGGGCTATTGGTGCGGTATTTAATTCTTGGATGAACAAACGAGCCATCGAATATCGTAGAATAAACAATATACCCTCTGAGTGGGGAACTGCAGTCAATATTCAAGCCATGGTATTTGGCAACATGGGAAATGATTGTGCCACAGGAGTGGCCTTCACTAGGGACCCCGGAACCGGAGACAAGAAATTTTTTGGAGAGTTTTTGATCAATGCCCAGGGCGAAGATGTGGTTGCCGGTATTCGTACACCACAGCCCATCAATATTGCCGGGAAGACCCCCGAAAACCAACATCTGTCTTCCATGGAAGAAGTCCTGCCTGAGTGCTACCAAACCTTAGTAGAGATTTATCAAAATCTAGAAAAGCATTACCGCGATATGCAAGACATCGAGTTTACCATTGAAAAAGGAAAGGTTTGGATGCTCCAGACTCGCAATGGAAAGCGCACGGCACAGGCTGCGGTAAAAATTGCCGTCGATATGAAGGACGAAGGCTTGATTGACAAAAAGACCGCCGTGTTGCGTGTGGATCCAGCTCAAATCGATCAATTGCTGCACCCCACTTTAGACCCGAAGGCCAAGCAAGACATCATTGCCAAAGGCTTGCCCGCCTCTCCCGGTGCCGCCACCGGTCAAGTGGTGTTTACCGCTGAAGAGGCCACCAAATGTTACGAACAGGGGCGCAAAGTCATTCTGGTGCGTCTAGAAACTTCCCCCGAAGACATTCACGGCATGCATGTAGCGCAGGGCATTTTAACGGCCCGTGGCGGTATGACAAGCCATGCGGCAGTAGTCGCACGAGGCATGGGAAAATGCTGTATCACCGGCTGTGAAACCCTCCAAGTAGATCAAGAGGGAAAGAAATTCATGGTGGGGAAGCATGTCATTCGCGAAGGAGAATTCATCACACTAAATGGTTCCACCGGGGATGTAATTCTGGGAGAAGTCCCCACCGTTGAGGCCGAACTTTCCGGAGATTTTGGAAAACTAATGGAATGGGTCGATGAGTTTCGCACCTTAAAAGTCCGGGCAAATGCCGACACTCCCCATGATGCTGGGGTCGCGCGAAAATTTGGGGCAGAAGGCATAGGTCTATGTCGAACGGAGCATATGTTTTTTGAAGAAGACCGTATCGGTGCCGTGCGAGAAATGATCCTTGCCGATGATCGTGAAGGTCGGCGTGAGGCTCTTGAAAAACTGCGTCCCATGCAGACAGGAGATTTTGTCGGGATTTTTCGTGAAATGAAGGATGTTCCCGTAACGATTCGTCTGTTGGATCCTCCCTTGCATGAGTTTTTGCCCCATAGTGAAGAAGAGATCGAACAAGTGGCCAATCGTTTGGGATATTCCGTTGATCGTATTAAAGCCAAACTAGAAAGTCTGCATGAGTTTAACCCCATGCTGGGCCATCGCGGGTGTCGACTCGGAATCACCTATCCTGAAATATACGAAATGCAGGCCCGTGCCATCATGGAAGCAGCCGTAGACTTGGTGCAAAAGGAAGGCTATTCCATCATCCCTGAGATAATGATCCCCTTGGTGGGCCATGTGGGTGAGTTGAAAATCATGCGAGAAGTAGTTTCGGTTACCTGTGAAAAGGTATTAAAAGAGAAAAACACCGAATTAAAATATCTAATCGGCACCATGATAGAGTTGCCGCGGGCTGCCTTAACTGCCGACCAAGTAGCAACCGAGGCCGACTTTTTTTCCTTTGGTACCAATGATTTGACTCAGACAACCTTTGGTTTTTCTCGTGATGACGTTGGGAAATTTTTACCGGTCTATTTAGAAAAAAAGATTCTGCCTAGAGATCCATTTGTCGTACTTGATTTAGATGGAGTCGGACGCTTGGTGCAGCATGCTGTTGATTTGGGGCGAAAAACCAAACCTCAGATAAAATTGGGAATTTGTGGAGAGCACGGTGGCGATCCAGCCTCGGTGACTTTTTGTCATGAGATCGGTCTAAATTATGTGAGTTGCTCTCCTTATCGGGTGCCGGTAGCTCGGCTGGCTGCGGCCCACGCGGCCCTAGCTGAGAAAAAGGATTAGGAGTGACCCTGCCTGAATATTCAGCCCAAAATTAGGGCACGTAGAAGGACAAAATTTAAATGAAAAAGATTTTTCAAAAGTTTGTATTATTAAGCGCGTTGGTATTCATCATGGGGGGGTGTGCCGAATCGTCAATTTTTCCTAATGTCCCCCTAACCTTGAACCCCTTGGTGTTGGCCAATCCCATATCCATGGCTGCCAGTGCCAATAGTTCCCGTTTGTATGTGGTGAACTCAAACAATCGAGTCAATTATTTCGACGCTTCCTTTGCAATTTTAGATATCACCAACCCTATCGACCCCATTGCCATCGCTGTTATTTCTATTGCCAACTTTTCCGGGCAGATTATTCTCGATGAGGTTCGTGGGTATGTCTATATTCCTGATAGGCAATCTTCTTCCAATTCTGATGTTACCGATCAAGTGCTTCGAATCAACATCAACGAAGCTTCGCCGGGCTTTTTGCAGGTAGATATTTTCGATTCGGCGTCCAACCCCTTTGGTGCTTGGTTCGATGGTCAATTTCTCTTTGTGGCGGCAAATAACGATGCCTTGCAATATAACGTTGATAACTTTACGGAATATTCCCAAGCCGACTTAGCGGTAGTAACCAATGACGGCAGACCGTTAAATGCCCAAGACACCCGGGAGTTGGCCGTATCGCCTTCGGGGCAAACCTTGTTTGTGACCAACCGCGTCGACAACATGCTGATCTTGAATAAAAACGAATTTATTCCTCCCATGGGGGCCGGTATCTTGGACCTTGGTACCGAACCCGTCGATTATATTGTGGTGGGAACCATTTCTACCCGTGGGATCACTACAGATTCAAATTATATCTATGTGGTTGACGGAACCCCGCCCTCGCTGAAAATTATGACTGATGCCGGGCTAGACCCGGTGGTGGGACCACCCGTAGAAATAGCCAGCGCCTCTTTACAAATTTCCACCATTCCTGTTGGAGTGGATCCTTCAGAAGTTGTCGTCGATGAAATCAATCGACGAGCCTATGTTACCAATACGGGAAGCGACGATGTTTCCATCATCGATCTTGATTTGGAACAAGAGATTTCGCGTGTTTCTATTTCTACCACGCCCAACACGAGCCAAGACGGTCAAGATGAGGGAGATCAGCCCTTTGCCATGGCTCTAGTGCAAATCGGCGGCACCAATTATTTATATGTGGCCCATTTTGAAACCGATTTAATTTCTGTAATTAATGCCGATACCCTTCAGCTCCTAAACCAATTTCCACCGATGCAATAATGATGAATAAAAATATTTTTTCTAAAAGTTTAAACCCTTCATTTTCTTCCCCCTCGATTCGCCGGAATCATAACAGTGGGCATCGTTTTTGGCGCTTGGGGGCCATCATGTTGCTATGGTTCTTGATGACCCAAGTTGCAAGCATGCTGGGTTGCAGTGGAGACAACCGACCCGATTTAATGATTTTTCCATCGATTGTTGCGGTGGATTCGGTGAACGGTCGAATCTTCGTTATCGATAATGAGGGAAACCGTCTTAATTTGATTGAGGCCGCAGACCTTCAAGTTTTCACCAAAGGGAAAGACCAGCCCCTAGTTAGCGACGAGGACCCGGTATTGTTTCAGGCATTTCCTTCCAATGGTGCCGTCATTGGTCTGGGTGGTGGTACCTCCAGGATTTTCATTATTGGGGGCAACGCTGCTCCAAACCAAGAAGTCACCGTATTAGACTATTCGGGTGGCGATTCGCCGGTTCCAGCACCATTTTCACCCATCACGGTGCCCGCGGCCAGTACGCAAGATATATTGGTGGGATTGGCCATTGACCCCATACGTCAATATCTACTCGTCACCAACGCCTCTACAGGGCTGCTTCATGTTTTCGATATCAATAGTGGTACCGAGGTGGCGGGTTCTCCCATCGTGCTTTCCGGAGTGCCCACACATATCGCTGTCGATAGCACTATGGGTCTTGCTGCGGTGGCCAATTCCTCTAATTCGCAAATTAGCTTTATCGATCTAACCGACCTAACAGCCGTTCCGGAGACTCTCGATGTGGGGTTGAGCTCAAGAGGGATTGCCTTGTCTAGCAATGCCGCTGGGTCCTTATTGTTCGTTACCGGGTCCCAGATGAACGTAGCCTTGGTCTACCAATTAAATTTCGCCGACCTGGCGGCTTCCACCTTGTCTTTTCAACAAAACCCAACGGCTCCTACCGCTCCCCGACCTGATCCGGAACTGTTGACCGGCAACCTGAATTTTATTGCTGCGGGAAATCTTACCGATGGACAAGTGGGGGCCTTTTTTCCCCAATCGACCGGAGATCTATTTCTCATCGATTTGGCTAGCGACCTTTCGAGCATCAATCCCGTGGTGATCTTGATCGGGGCGGTCAGTGGGGAAGGGGTCGATACCCTGCTCAATGGGGCCGGTCAGGTCACTCAAGTTTACTTTGCATCGCCCGGAGTCGGTGCCTTGAACGTGATCGATCCCTTAGAAAATGCCTTGATCGACCAAATTCCATAACATTCTGTAATAACTAATGTAATTTCGATTTTTCCCTCCAGGGCTGAGGGGATTTTCACCCTTTACAGCATGCTATCACCGTGCTAGTTTTTGATTTCAAAATCGCCTTCTGGTGGTTTTCCTTCCTTCCAGGTCTTCCAATTTACGTATGTGAACCCATGTGGACCGCTGGGTGCACCGGAGAAACCAGGCTTGAAGATCAAACGGCTAGAGATCGTCGGGTTTAAGTCTTTTCCAGACAAAACCCTGATCGATTTTAAAGATGGCATTACTGGCATTGTTGGCCCCAACGGCTGCGGCAAATCCAATATCGTCGATGCGATTCGCTGGGTCATGGGCGAAATGAGCGCCAAACACCTGCGCGGTAAATCCATGGAAGACGTCATCTTTTCGGGTACCGAAAAGCGTTCTCCCTTAGGTTTAGCTGAAGTAACTTTGGTATTTTCTGCCGACGGCGGTGGACTTCCCCTTGCCTATGCCAGTTATTCCGAAGTTGCCGTTCGGCGTAGACTCCATCGTTCTGGAGAGAGTGAATATGCCATCAACGGGGTTACCTGCCGACTAAAAGACATCCATGATTTATTTTTAGGGACCGGTGTGGGGGTCAAAGCTTATTCCATCATTGAGCAGGGTCGAATTGGTCTGGTGATTTCATCGAAACCCGAAGAGCGCCGACTGATTTTAGAAGAAGCCGCAGGGATCAGTAAGTTTAAAAGTCGAAAGGAAGCTGCGCTTCGAAAAATTGAGGCCACCCGTGGCAATTTACTCCGCTTAGAAGACATTTTGAACGAGTTGAAGCGGCAGATCAATTCACTCGATCGTCAGGCTAAAAAGGCCGAAAAATTTCGAGAAATTGAAAAAGAGCTCAAAGAAATTGAATTGCATTTGAGTTCCTTAGATTTTTTAAAACATTCACAAAATTTGGGCGCCCTAGAAAGTGCTCTTAAAAGTCTGGAAGAGCGTGAAGCCCTTTTGGCTGCCAAGGTCAGTGAAGTAGAAAATAGTATTGAAAATGACCGAATGGCCTTGCTCGAAAAAGACCGAGAGTACATGAGTCTGCAGGAGGAACTCTATGAGAAAAACAATTCCCTTCAATTGCATCAGGCGGAAATTGAATATAAAACGCGCGAAATCGATTCGCTCCATCAGCAGAACGAGACGTCGGGTCGCGAAATCGAGGTGGTCAAGGATCGCTTACGGCGCTTGGATGGTTCTTTAAAGGAGGTCAACGAGCAACAAGTTGGCATCGATCTCGATGTTGCCGGTGCTCAAGAGAAATTTACCGGAATAGAATCGCGTATCGAAAACGAATTAAACGAAGAAAAATCACTCAGCGACCAGCTTGAGGGGCAGGGCCAGAATTTTTTCGCTTTGCTTCGGGAACATTCAGAGAAAAGCAGTAAAAAAGAATCGCTTGCCCGGCGTAAGGTTGATCTCAAAGGCCGTATCGGCAGAGATCAGGGCGAGATTGACGAAATCGACCAGTTATTGGGAAGTTTGCAAGGTAAAGTTAAATCGCTCCAAGGTGGTTTAAGTGAAGTACAACAACTCAAGCTTGATTTAGTGCAGCAGCGTGACAGTATTCAACGAACGGTCCTCAGCCAAAAATCAGAGTTAGAACTGGCCGAAAGCCTCTTGGGAGAAGCCAAAGACCGCCTAGCCTTAAAAGTTTCCCGATTGAAATCACTAGAAGAATTAGAGGCTTCCTTTGAAGGGTATCAAGAAGGGGTGCGAAATGTCTTGATCAAGGGGCGTCATGAAAATTCTCAGACCATTCGCGGCACCGTTGCTGAAATCATGGAAACCGAAAGCGGTTATGAGCCTGCGGTTAGCGCGGCCCTTGGCGAAAAACTTCAATACGTAGTGGTTCAAAACCAGGAAGTAGGCCTCGAGGCGTTGCAGTACCTCAAAACCCAATCCAGTGGTCGCTTGAGCTGTATACCCCTTGAATTGCGAGACGATGAATCTTCTTCTCCGTTTCCATATACCGAGCGAGACGGAGTGTTGGGTCCATTGAAAAATTTCGTTAATTTCAAAGGGGATTTTGGCAGAGTGAGCCATTACTTGTTTGGTGATGTCTATTTGGTTGAGAGTTTGAATCGCGCCCTCGATTTATGGACCCAGAATGGCCACAAAAAGACCTTGGTTACCATGGACGGCGAAGTGGTGGCACCGTCAGGCGTGGTTTCCGGTGGCAGTGCGAAAAACCCCACCCGAGATCTGCTAGATAAAAAGCGCGAGATTAAAGAATTGCGACAAGATGTTAGGGTGTTAGAGGCGCAATTTCGGCAGAAGCGCGATGAAGTCGATGGTCTGCGGTCTCGAATCCTACACTTAGAAAACTCCTTAGATACGCTGCGCAAAGACAGCCACAGCGAAGAGCTGAAGCTGGTTCACCAAGAACAAGATCTCAATCACCTAAAAACTGAGATGCAGCGACTGACCGAACGTCGTGATAAATTATCCTTAGAAATATCCGCTGCGATGAACGAAGAATCCGAAATGGTTAGCGACATCGAAAGTCTGGGGCGAGAGGTTTCCGAATTAGAAATTAAAAAAACAGATTTGCAAGCCAGTATGGACTCCTTAAAAACCAAGATCACCGTGGCAAAGTCCAATTTAGAATTAATTCGTACTGAACTGCTTGATGCCAAATCCAATCTTGCTTTGGCATTAGAAAAGAAAGGTAGCTTTGAAAGAGATCTTTCTCGGCTCAACCAAGAAAAGGTTGAAGCTCAGCATTTGATAGAAGAGAAGCATCGCGCCATATCTCAGGCCAATGCAAAGACCCTAAACCTCAAGCAAGAAATTGAAGAATCAAAAATTGCCATCAAGCGCCTGGTAGATGAAGTGCAAGAACGTGAACAACAATCAACGGCCTTGAAAGAAAAAGTGACCCAATTGCAGAATGAGGTGCAAAATTTCGAAGAGCGAATACGCCAGGATCGCAAAGATTTGGAATCCGTGCGGCAAGAGCTGAACCATAAAGTACGTGACCTCAGTGATGGGCGAACCAAGGTTCAGGTACTGCGTGAACAAATATTAGAAAGATACCACCTCGACCTAGGTCAAATAGCCCATCAATACCGGGACCTACCCATTGACCGTGAAGTGCAGGAGCCAAAGGCCCGAGAGCTGAGAGAACGTATTGAAAAGATGGGCCCTGTGAATTTAGGGGCCATCGAAGAATATGAAGAGCTGCAACAGCGATTCGAATTTTTGAACCAGCAATTCCAAGATCTAGAGCTAAGTCTCGATAGCTTGGTTAAAGCCTTGCACAAGGTTAATCGAACCACCAAAAAACGCCTGGAAGACACCTTCACCAAGGTCAACCAGCTATTTCAGGAAGTCTTTCCCAAGCTATTCAAGGGAGGCCAGGCCGAATTGCGATTGACCGACCCGGAAAATATTCTGGAAAGCGGTGTCGAGATGGTAGCTCAGCCCCCGGGAAAGAAATTGCAAAATGTGGCCCTGATGTCCGGTGGTGAGAAAGCCCTGACTGCTATCTCCCTAGTCTTTGCCATCTTTTTACTCAAGCCTTCGCCCTTTTGTTTGTTAGATGAAGTGGATGCCCCATTGGATGACGTCAATATCGGGCGTTTTAATGAAATGGTCCGCTCCATGATCGATCGTTCCCAGTTCATTATTATTACCCATAATAAGCAGACCATGGAAATGGCCGATGTGCTTTACGGTATAACCATGGAAAACTCGGGAGTTTCCAAAGTAGTCAGCGTCGA
>JAJFLL010000326.1 GCA_021772695.1 Deltaproteobacteria bacterium | reverse complement strand
ATGAGAGAGTTGGTCGAAAATTTTATCAAGCCGATCCTCAATCTCTAAAGATTCGTCATAAAAAAATTCCAATTGGGGCATGTATTTAATCGTAATGCGCCCGGCCACCTTGCGCCTGATCCAAACGGAGCTTTTTTTCAAGGCCGCTTGAGCACCCTCAACGCCATCGGGGTGCAAGGGAAGAGCGAAATAGACCCGTGCTGTCTTGAGGTCAGGGGTCATACGCACACCCGTAACCGTTACGCCTGTTAAACGAGGGTCCCCTAGTTCAAAGGAAAATATTTGGCTGATTTCTCGGCGCAACTCTTCGGCAATTTTTTTATCGCGACCCGTTTTCATCCCGGATGATCACTCCATTCCAATTCATCGTCGTAAACCATTAATTCCCATTTTTCAGAACGCAATTGCCCAAGCTCTTGAGCTTGAATGAACTTAAAGACCTTTGCCATCAATGCTTCAATCTTTTTACTGTCGTTGCCCACCACGGCAAATCCCATTACCGCCCGTTGCCACTTGTCCATCAGGTGAACCTCATTCACCGAAATGTGCAGGTGACTCATCACTCGTTCTTTGAGTTTTTTTAATAGGTGCCGTTTTTCCTTCAGGGATTGATTGTACGGCATGGACAGCTCAAATTGAGCAACGCCGACTATCATGGATATGCCCTATTCCAACTTGGTCTGAAATTCTTCGATTTGATAACATTCGATGACGTCACCGGCCTTGATGTCATTATAGCCTTCAATGCCCATTCCACATTCAAAGCCCTTGGTCACTTCTTTAGCATCGTCTTTAAACCGTTTTAAGGAATTGAGTTTTCCTTCATGAATAATCACACTGTCACGTAACAGACGCACATTGGCATTTCGCACAATTTTACCGTCGGCCACCTTACAACCGGCGATTGTTCCTACTTTACTGACAGTGAAGGGTTGCAACACATCGGCGCGACCCAAATAGTTTTCTTTTAATGTGGGCTCAAGTAAGCCTTCCATGGCCTTGCGCACGTCATCGACCACATCATAAATAACTTTATAGACCTTGACTTCAACTTGTTCTTGTTCGGCCATCTCCCGGGCCTTGGTATCGGGACGAACGTTAAAGCCGATGATGATGCCATTGGAGGCCTGAGCTAAGTTGACATCACTCTCGGTGATCCCCCCTACTCCCGTGTGTAGGGTTTTGATCTTCACTTTATCAGACGGAATCTTTTCGAGGGATCCTTGCAGGGCTTCTAAGGAACCTTGCACATCGGCCTTGAGAATTACCGGCAGCTCTTTGACATCTCCACTTTGCATCTGACTAAAGAGGTCTTCTAAACTCATTTTTCCGGCAGAGGAGAGCTTTTGATCTCTCGCCTTGGTCTTACGATGACCCACCACTTCGCGAGCAGCTTTCTCATCTTCTAAGGCCTGAAATGAATCACTGGCACTAGGCACCCCTTCTAAACCCAATATTTCTACGGGCCAACCTGGCAAAGCTTCTTGAACCTCCTCACCACGATCGGTGATCATGGCCCGGATTTTTCCAAAGAAGTTTCCTGCCACTACTGCATCACCAACTCGAAGGGTCCCTTCTTGAACCAAGGCGGTAGCTACCGGCCCCCTGCCCTTATCGAGTTTGGCCTCGACGATGACTCCCTTGGCCAACTTATTGGGATTGGAGGTCAGGCTTAAGACTTCGGCTTGTAAAAACAAAAGCTCTAATAAACCTTCGATACCCTCTTTGGTTTTAGCCGACACCCCGGTAAATAAAATGTCACCGCCCCAGTCCTCGGCCAGAAGTCCGTGTTCGGATAATTGTCGTTTGACGTTTTCGAGGTTGGCTTCTGGCTTATCGATCTTATTCACGGCAACGATAATGGGAACTTGGGCTGCCTTAGCATGGTTGATAGCTTCAATAGTTTGTGGCATCACACCGTCGTCTGCCGCCACCACCAATATGACGATATCGGTGACCGAGGCACCTCTAGCCCGCATGGCCGTAAAGGCTTCGTGACCGGGAGTATCTAAAAAGGTAACAACTTTGCCTTCTCCTAAACTAATTCGATAGGAACCAATATGCTGAGTAATGCCTCCAGCTTCGCCCTCGGCCACCTGGGTGGAACGAATGGCATCAAGTAAGGAGGTCTTACCATGGTCAACGTGACCCATGACGGTAACTACGGGAGCCCGGAACTTAAGGTCTTCGGCACGGTCCTCGGTGGTTGCCAATACCTTTTCTTCCTCAAAACCGGTTCGCTTGACTTCCCAATCGTATTCTTGAGCAATGATACTGGCCGTATCAAAATCAACGCTTTGATTGAGAGCCACCATGGACCCCATATCCATTAATTTTTTAATAATATCGCTATTGCGGATCCCCAACTGCTGAGCCAATTCCGAGACCACAATGGTTTCTCCCATCTTAACCACCCGTTTCGAGGCCTTTGGCATGGTCAGCGGAGTCTTTCTGCCTTCGCGACGCCCTTTGGTACGACGTCGTTTGCCCGTACGGGTGGGTTGGAAGACCCGATCGGCCTGGGTGCGAGATTGGAGGCGGGCGATCTGGGATACATTGCTGACTCGACCATATCCCTCTACGTTTAATTCATCCTTCGCACCCTTGCCCTTTTTGCCGGCTTTTCGTGCCTTACTTTTTAAATCGTCCTCAGTATCTTCGCCGTATTTTCCCTTGGCAACGGCGCCGTCCCCACCCTCTGCACCAGGCGCGGCATCTTTTTTCAGATGTGGTAAATCGATGATGGTGCCCACCGGTGGGCCTTCGGGTAGTTCGCGAGGCCCTTTAACTTGGGAAGCGGTTGGAGCGGTTTTGGCGACGGTTTTTTCTGCTTCGACCACTGGCGGTGGTGTAGCAGGTACTTCGGCCTCGGAAACGGCTTCGGTGCCAGCAGGCGTAGCTAAAACTTCAGGAGTCTCAACGGGTGCCTCAGACTTGGCTGGTTTTTTAGCTGCCTTTTTGGCCGCAGGTTTGGCCTTAACCTTTACCTCTTCAACGGTCGCTTCGGCAGCAGCTTCAACCTTAGGCTTAGCCGCTTGTTCTTCTGGAGGAGGTGCCGGTTTTTCTTTTCGGGCACGCCGGCGAATAATTCCCGGCTTGATCCGTTTTTCTACGACGTTTTGTTTGTCTTCCATAAAACCTGTCTATTATGCCCCATTCGGCATGAAATTGCTTTACTCTTTGGCTGCTTCGGTTTCACCTTCGCTGGCCAACTTGGTATTCGCTTGGTTATCTATTGCTTTAACATCAGAATTCTCGACCGGCCCACTCTCGCTATCACTAGCCTCTGATGCTGGTGCATCGGATTCTGCACTGGCCTCTTTGGCCGCCTCAGCTTCTTGAGCCGCCTTTTCGGCCGCTGCAGCGTCACGGGCCGCTCGCGCTGCCGCCTCTACCTCACGGGCGGCTGCCTCTTTGGCCATGCGTTCTTCCTCTTCCTTAAAAAAATGAGTGGAAGGACGTTGGTCCAAGGGCATGGATGCCACCTCTTGAGCCCTGGCATGAACGGTTTTTAACTCTTCAGGATTTAATCCCGGTAAAGTCAGAAATTCCTGTAGTGGCGTATCGGCTAAATCAACGGTGCGACGAAAACTGTGGTTATAGAGCAAGGTAGCCAGGCTTTCTTCGATATTCAAGTCTTTCACCAAGGCTTTTTTGGCCCGCTTTGTCATCTCGTCATGTTTTGTTTCGTTAAAAATATCGATGCTCCAACTGGTAAGTTGGGCGGCCAAACGAACGTTTTGCCCTTTGCGACCGATGGCCAAAGAAAGTTGATCATCAGGCACGATGATTTCCATAGAATGGTCTTTTTCATGAATGATCACTTTGGCAACTTCTGCCGGCGCAATGGCGTTACAGACAAATCGAGCTGGATCATCATCCCAAGTGACGATATCGATTTTTTCGCCACGCAGTTCCGCCACCACTCCCTGGACCCGAGAACCCTTCATACCCACACAGGCACCGACGGGATCGACGTCACTGTCTTTTGAATATACGGCAACCTTCGCCCTGGCCCCTACTTCGCGGGCCACATTTTTGATCTCGACAATGCCTTCGCTGATTTCAGGCACTTCCATGGCAAACAAGGCCTTGATCAAATTGGGGGTACGACGTGAAAAAATAATTTGCGGCCCACGTAAGGATTTACGAATTTCCATAAAGTAGGCCTGAATACGTTCGCCGATTTTATAATTTTCACTTGGGACTTGTTCGGAAATAGGCATCAACGCCTCGGTGCGACCCAAGTCAATGATGATGTTACCCTTTTCAAATCGACGCACGATCCCGTTGATCAATTCTCCGACGCGCGGCTTATATTCATTATATATAATGTCACTTTCGGCTTCGCGTAGCTTTTGAATGATGACTTGTTTGGCGGTCTGGGCAGCAATGCGTCCAAATTGATGAGAGTCGATTTTTTCGCCCAACTCATCACCGATTTGCGCTTCTGGATCTAATTTTCGGGCATTTTCTAAGGTGATTTCAAGATCTGGAGTTTCTATTTTCTCAACCACATTATGAAATTGAAACAATTCCACTTCACCGGCTTCTTCATTATATTGAGCCTCTAGTTCGGTTTCGTGGCCATACTTTTTGCGGGCCGCTGAAACCATGGCCGACTCAATGGCCTCAACTAAGATCTCTTTGGGAATGCCTTTATCTTTACGAACTTGATCCAAAACGGCGTTCAAGTTGATAAACATGGACTTAACGTCTTTTTTTGCGGTTTTTCTTTTCCTAGGCGCCATGACTATTTCCTTTTTTCTTTCTAACAGAAACGGGCCTTCTTGAGATCTTCTCTAGCTTTTGTGATGCAAAGTAATCCAAGTGGGCCTTTTTAATATTTTGATACTTAATCTCATATGTGTGGTGATCGATTTCTAATCGAACACCCTGCTCAGGTGAGGCATCTGCCTTTAATAAACGACCTTTGAAATGCCGTCTGTCTTCAACCGCATCAAAGGTTGCGATTTCTACAACAGCATTGAGCTGGGCCAAAAAATGTTCCGGCAATACCAAGGGGCGATTCACACCGGGTGACGAAACTTCTAATTGATAGCGGCCCGACAAGGACCCTTCCACATCTAAAATGGGATCGAGGGCCCGGCTGAAATTGGCACAGTCCTCGATGGTCACGGAACCATCCGACCGATCGAGGAAAATCCTCAGGGTACGTCGGCCCTTTTCATTGACTTCCTCTAAAAATAACAATTCAAATTCCATGGTGCGAGCCAATGGCTCGGCAATCTCAAAGACCTTTTTCAAATGGGTACTCAGATGCATCATGTTGGCTGATTTCCTGATCTGCCCTTTATTTTGTTCCCATTTGAGTTAAGCAAAAAAAAAGTGGGGGAAGTTTCCTTCCGGGCCACTCTAAGAAGCAAAAAACCTCTCCAGAGGAGAGGTGGGAGAGAGCTATCACGGTAAGTCCTGGCGGCGCAAGCCAATTTTCCCGGTTGCTGGGTCCAGGATATGGGGAACCTGGGAAAGAAATGCTGAGCCAAGTACTTGAAATTGAAGATTAAACTTAAATATTACCCTGCGGCTCCGATTAGGACCACAAACTCGCCCTTCCAGGAACGTAAGCAATCGGGTTGAATCGCCCGAGACAGGGGCCCGCGAAAGATCTCTTCAAATTTTTTCGTCATCTCTCGGGCAAGGACAACTGGTCGATCTCCAAGGGTGTCGAAGGCCTCTTGCAAAAATTTTTGAATACGGTGGCAAGACTCATAAAACACCAAGGTATGCCCCACCTCCTTTAAAGATTCGAAGTGCCGGCGCCGGGCTGCGGATTTTGGGGGCAAGAATCCCATAAAGGTAAAGGGACTGACCGGTAATCCTCCCAGGACCAAAGCCTGCACCAAGGCACAGGGTCCGGGGATGGCTTCCACTGGGATCCCTGCCGCCACGGCAGCCCGTACGAAAATGTATCCGGGATCAGATATTAGCGGGGTACCGGCGTCACTGAGTATGGCGATGTTTTTTCCCCCGTTTAATTTTTCGAGAAGACCTTCGGTTCGCTGCCGTTCATTGTGATCGTGCAAGGAAAGGGTCGGCTTTGAGATCTCATAATGATTTAAAAGTTTGAGAGAATGACGGGTGTCTTCGCATGCCACCAAATCCACCTGGCGCAATACCTCTAGGGCGCGCAAGGATATATCTTGAAGATTGCCGATGGGGCTTGCCACCAAATAGAGTTTACCAGCGTTGGAGGTTTTCACAGCAGCATCGGTCGCCATTAGAATTTCACCCGATATCGACTGGTAATGGGAACCCGCCGCCCGTAACCGAAGGCCTTCGAGGTAATTCGGATTCCCGGAGGGGCCTGCATGCGTTTGTATTCGTTTTGATCCAAACGGCCCAATACCTCTGCGACCGTTTTTTTAGGAAACCCGGCAGCCACGATCTCTTTCGGGTCCATGGATTTTTCCATATAAGCAGCTAAAATTTCGTCGATAATTTCATAGGGAGGCAAATCGTCTTGGTCCGTTTGTTCCGGTGCCAACTCTGCAGAAGGAGGTTTGCGAATACTGGCCAATGGGATAGATCGATTCTGGCGATTGGCCTCCCGGGCCAATCGGTAGACCAAGGTTTTGGGAACATCTAATAACACCGCAAAGCCACCGGCCAT
>JAJFLL010000325.1 GCA_021772695.1 Deltaproteobacteria bacterium | reverse complement strand
TATCGCGACAAAGCCGAAGAAAATTTTGCCATGGTGTTCCGGCGTTTTCCCGACAGTCCTTACAGCCAAATGGCACAGGCCAAATACGATGAAATTCGGGCCCGCGGTGCCAAGAAAAATATGTATGTGGCCAACTTTTATTATAAATTCGGCGAGTACCGTGCCGCGATTCCTCGATTTTTAATTATTCTTCAAGATTACCCTGGATTAGGTTTTGATGAAGAAGCACTCTATCGATTGGCCTTGGCCTATCGCAAACTAGGCATCAATGATAAAGCCCAGGCGGCAACACAATTGATGAAAGAAAAGTTTCCGGAAAGCAAAAAGACCAAAAGTCTGGTTCGAAAAATATTATAGGAGTCCACCGTGGATGAAATTCGGAACCTCTTTACTGAGGGTAAACGGGCCTATCAACTACATCAATATGACAAGGCTAACCGGATCTTTCTACAATTGGTCGAAAAGACCCCCTTCTTCGCCGATGTTTTCAATATGCTCGGGGTCATCAATCACAATTCCGGCCAATTCAATGATGCCTTAAAGTTTTTTGAACAGGCCCTGAAAATCAATCCCAAATATACCGAAGCCTTGCTCAATCTCGCCGTGCTCTACAATGATTTGGGCGAATACAAAAAGGCCCGCAAACTTTATTCCAAGGTACAGGCCAAGAGTCGAGAGCATAAGGGCTCCAAGATGGATCCCTTCATTCGGGCCAAGATTGCCAATAAACATGCCGAGGTAGGAGACATTTACGAGGGAATCGGTTTTTATAAAGATGCCATCACCGAATACAGCAAAGCCCTCAAATTAGCCCCGACCTTTCATGACATTAGGTGCAAATTGGCCATTTGTCTCAGGGAACAGCGAAATTTTTCCGAGGCCATCAAAGAATTCCGCCGCGTGATTAAAACCAATCCCAAATACCACTATGCCCAGATTCAATTGGGCGTTACCCAGTACGCCGCAGGAAAAACCAAAGACGCCGTCAAACAATGGAACCTGGTGCTAAAGAAAGTCCCCGATCACGAAGGGGCTAAGATGTACCTGCGCTTGGCGCAGGGCGCGGCTTAATTCGGGCAAAGAGTAACATTGCCACAGCGGCCGCCAGATAGGCCAAAGTAAAACTCGGGGCCTGCCAAAAACCAAAACTATTTTTTACCCCACCGCTGCCCAATGTATAGGCGTGAATCAGTCCCACTTGCGATAGAAGTCCGGCGGCTAGGGTCCACATAGCGGCCCGCACGAATTTTTGTTCGATTAAAAAAACCAGGATGCTCGCTAAGACCATGGAGCTGAGTAAAAATCCCTGGCTGAGGGCGATCATCCCGTTAATGTAAAGTTCATTGCCGAACCTTGGTACCATCTCTACCAAGGTGACTCCCGCTTTTTGTAAAGTAGTATCAATAAGTACTAAGGCCCACGCAGCCAAGGCGGGGACCAAGCCCAAGGCAACGGCTACGGCGTGATGCTTTGGCACTTCTTGAAAGGCCTGTGCGGTCATAATAATGCCGATCCAAAGCAAAATTCCCAAAGTGGCCTCAAGGGGAATGACATTCAACACCAGTGTGATCATGCCGAAGAGGCACAGCGCCGCGATCACGAAACCGTTGGCAAGAGAATACCCGGTACGAGCCCCCATGCTTTTCCAAGCGGGATGACCGATGTAAATCGTGGTGGGAAAGGCCGATCCAAAGACGGCCGCCAATAAACTGAAAAAGCCATTGGCCAATAAACTGGACCGGGTGGGATAAGCATCGCCCGCCGCCTCGGCACTTTCTAAATTTTGTAGCGACCCGATCAAGTTGAATAGGGCCATGGGAAAAATTACGGCCATGAAACTCCAACCTTTGGCGGAAGTAAAGAATGCCCAAAATTCTGTGGGAACCGGTTGGGGAGGATGAAAGCCGAAGGTGTAGGGTTGATAGGGCTGTGTAAAAAAATCATATCCCAGTAATTTAAACCCCCAGGCCAATGCCGTTCCCACCAGAACGGCGACGAAACCACCGGGCAGGCCCCAAGGTAGTCGGCGCCGTGATGCGTAGGCCAACAAAATGATCATCATGGGCAAGAGTGCGATGGCTGGTGAGGCGAAAATTTGAAAGATAAACCCCATGGCGATGAAGGTGATGGCAACCCCTGCTAAAGAAGAAAGTAATGCGGCCCTGGGAGTGTGGCGACGTAACCATGGCCCCACGAAGGCCCCGGCGGTTTCGAGAATTCCACTCAGTAAGCAAGCAAAGACACCGGCTTGCCAAACTAAGGTAGGATTCTTCGTCTCTTGATAGAGGGGCCCCATGATTAAAAAGATAAAGGCCAATAAGCTGAGGGTATTGATGCCATAAGGCAAGGCGGTTACATCGGAACGATTCGTGGTCTTGGCCAAACGCATGGCTTGCCACGAATAAAACAGGTTCCCCCCCAAAATAGATAGGGCCGCTCCCGGTAAGATGCGATGGGTAATAAGCGAAGCGGGCAGGCCGCAAACTTGCTCGCACAGCACGGCCACCAACATCAATTGTAATAAATTGTCGATGAAGAGAGCGAAGAATCCGTCGAGATCACCGGCTACCCATTTTTTTACCACCATGGGATCGATTTAAAGGAAGGATGAGAACCGGTCAAGTTTACATCGATACTCAGGCCAATTGCGTATCGGAGGCATACAGATTCGGAGGTGGCGCCACCAAATATTCTCGCGGCCCAAATAAGTAGAAGTCGATGCTTTCTATGCTTTGATCTAAGAAATGATCGGCGTCTTGGAACATCAGGCCCAATCCTTTAAAAAAATGTCCCAGATTTTTCCATCGGCCTTGAGTTTCCAATTGCCTGCGATGGACATTGTGTAATTTTGGCGCAAAATTATCATAGGCCCGCTGATAATACTCTTCGGGTTGTTTATGGGGATCATCGATTTTTTGATATTCTCGATAGGCTTCGAAACAGACGGAGTTGGCGGCCTCCCGAGCTTGATAATCTCCGATGTCCTGAAGCTGTCGGGCCCGAGGGCCAACGGCGCTTTGCTCCAATACCGCTTCCACACAGGGCGTGCATTGGTACACGGAACGGGTATCCCAATTTCCGGTAGATTTTTGAATTTCACACATGGGCTCACTCCTCAATAATTGATCTAAAACCCCACTAGAAATCAAAGCAAGGAGCATGCCAGAGTCGTCAAACCGCTAACTAATTGAAATAATTTACTGAAACGAAGCAGACCTATCACCGAAGTCAAGCCAACCGGGGCCCTTCGAAATTTTGAGAAGTCCATTGTGGGGAGAAGGATAGCACCTCATAGCTCGATAGCTGACCGACCCACGGGAAGGAAATAAAAGACGGTCGCGCAGACGAAAGGAAATTCTTCTATTACCGATGAGCAAGCTTTATCGCCCGCTTAATATTTCGCCCGGTGAGTACAGCATGCCGCGCTCGCTCAGGCTCTGGCGGCGTTGATAGGCCTGGGCATTGCCTGGTTTTTTACATTGATCGCCAAAGTAACCTTGCACCTTAAAGTTTCCGAAGTAACCCCAGGCCCCATTGAGCAAATTCATCCAATAGTTACCGTTGGGTATTGGAGTGCAGGCATAATACTCTAGTTGAGAAACTTGCTTATCGGTCATTCGAATACCGTTTACATAGATTCGTCGAGATTGTGCGTAGACCTCGGTGGTCATCAAAAACCCAAAAAGTACCGCCACAACGGCTATTATTTTTACGTGTAATTTTTTTTGATGTGTAAGGATATTCATGACTTCCTCCTTTTTTTCAAACCTTTAGGACAACTGCCAGGTAGGAAAATGGGTTCATTTGCAATCGTCCTAAAAATCTAAAGAACGAAATTCTCTTCAGCGATGATATCCTTAGTAAAATTCGAAATTATTTTTAATCGTCGGCTGAAGCCCCTGCATAGAATAACAAACCGAATGGGTAAAATATAGCCAATAAAGGGATAGGCCTGAGGGAAAAGAAATTTTGAAAAAATAAACCTTTAAGTAGTTTTTTTGCCGATTGCTACAGCACCTGAGCCACTTTTTTTAATGCCCCCGCTAAACCGGCAGGATTAGGGCCGCCCGCCTGAGCCATGTCCGGACGCCCGCCCCCTTTTCCCCCCACTTCACTAGCCAAAGCCTGCACGATTTTTCCTGCGTGAAATTGTTTGGTGAGATCTTTTGAGACCCTAACGATCAAGGTGGCTTTTCCGTCGACGGCGGCACCCAAGACCGCAATACCGCTACCGAGTTTTTGAATCATTTGGTCAGAGAAACTGCGCAGGGAATTCACATCGTCCAGATCGCGCTGCAAAGCCAACACCTTGATTCCGTCAATCTCTTGAACCTCACTCAAAATATCTGCAGCTTGAGAACCGCCACCGGCCACTTGGGCCTTCATTTGGGTGATCTCCTGTTGGGCTTTTTTCAGTTGTTCACCTTGCTTTTTGACCCGGTCGACAACTTCGTCGGGACCGACCTTGAGTTGCCGAGCCAATTCCTGAAGTCGGTCTTCTAAATCACGCAGATAATTCAAAGTATTGGCACCGGTCAGCGCCTCGATACGCCGCACCCCCGCGGCCACCGAAGATTCACCGACGATTTTAAAAGCCCCAATTTCTCCGGTTCGATCCACATGGGTGCCACCACATAGTTCTGTAGAAAAATCTGAAATTTTTAAAACCCGCACTTCATCGCCGTATTTTTCTCCGAACAAGGCCATGGCACCCTCTTTCATGGCTTCCTCAATTTTCATTTCCTG
>JAJFLL010000324.1 GCA_021772695.1 Deltaproteobacteria bacterium | reverse complement strand
TTTGCCCCAGCCACCTCAGGACCTCAACGGTCCTCAAGGTGGCTTTCGTCCCGGGGAGCCGGGTAACACGGGCACTCTTCCCGACCCCAGTAGCCCGGGTGCCATGACTGATTTGGAATTACGTTTGAACCGTTGCCCTATTCTCAGGGATCGCATGGTATGGCAACGCGGTGATGGAAGTTATCTTCCCTATTCCTCTTGGAGCCCTCAGCAAAAGCAACGGATCAATGAAATTTTTCAGGCCTTGTTCCTAGAAAAAAAAGATCTCGGTCTAAAATGCGCCGATCCCAAACAAGCCTATGTAGATCCTGGCCACACCTATTTCAGCAAAGCCGAGGCCTTTGACGTCTACGCCGCCCATGTTGCCCACGTGCTTTTTTTGGAAGCTGAAAAAAAACTTCCATGGCGCCTGACGAGTTTTCATCCCTATGAATTGGATGAAATCCTAAGCTCCACCGGCTATTTTTCCCACATCCTCCCTTCGGTAGACAACGTCTACCCAAGCCATATTCAGGCCAATCGGGATTATCAGTCCATCTTTCAGGCCCAAGGGTTCGGCGCCTTGATATGCGATCCGAGAGTCGGTTGGGATTTTATGACCCAGGAAGGGCTCTTGGGATCAAATGACGAAGCCACCCTTGCCAAACTAAGTCAGTGGTTGCACGACCAGGTGGGACATGGCCCCAACTTTGGCAGCCTTGGTCAAGACGGGCACGCAGGGCATATGTCTTTAAAGGACCGATTAAAAAAACAAAGTTTATACGGCAAATATTTCATCGTGGCCTGGTCCGGCTGTCATGGTGCGGCCAATTTGCTTCGAGATTTGGCACGGAGCGTAAATATTCCGCTTATGATCACGGCCAGCCAAGATAGTCCCGATGGTTCCGGTCATTTCGGTAATCGCACCCACGGCGGCTTATGCTGGCGTTGGGAATCCGCTCAGGCACGTTGCGTTACCCACATGGACGATATGTACGCCCATGATGGTCCGAACTTTCCCATCGACGCCAATGGTCAAGCCCTTGGCACCCAAGCGGCGCAATTGAAATTTTTTCAAACTTATTGGTCCAAGGTACAAAGATTGAAAACTTGGGGCTTTCAATATGCCATCCAGCAAGTGATTCCAGATGTGGATTTCGGGGCTCCGGGCCGCGGTGCTTCGGAAGACTATGACAATTATGGCTATATGGTGGGTTATTGGCCCCGGAGCGATCGTGAACTTATTGAAACCCAAAAAGGGATTCCGAATAATAAGAATAACTTCAGTGCCGACGTTCTCGGTCAATATGGCTTGGAACAAGACCTCGAGGTGGGGAATTATTTCTTTCTAAAGTGGTATTGTGAGGGCCCCCCAAGTCTTATCAAAGATCGCGTTAATAGTTTCCAGGGTTTGACTTGGAAAAATTTCACCTTCCCCAAACGTAGCACCATACAAGAGGCGGAACAATCTGCGAAGCAAATGGTGCAGGCCTATGGGGGTTGCCAACAAGTGAAAAAAATTCATGAGGATTGGGAACAGAAAAAGAATTATACGGTGCCCTAATAAACACTCTTGGCCTTGGCCCAGGGGAATGCAAAAACATTTCATCAGCAAAATAGCGGGTTTGGCGTCTCTTGCGAATTTTCAATTGGAAAATTTGCCCAGCAGCATAGAATCGCAACATCATCCAAGAACCGATTCGGCCAAGAAAGGGCGCTATGGACAACCTACCCGAAATGAATGTCTCTCAATTTCTCGTCAAATGTTTAGAAAATGAAGGTGTGGAATATATTTTCGGCATTCCCGGTGAAGAGAATATCCGTATTCTCGATGCCTTGCTCGATTCCAAAATCAAATTTATTCCCGTGCGCCATGAACAGGGCGCCTCCTTCATGGCTGATACCTATGGCCGTTTGACGGGCAAGGCCGGGGTTTGCTTGGCAACCTTGGGACCCGGTGCCATCAATCTATTATTAGGTGCCGCCAATGCCCAATTAGACAGTCATCCCCTGGTGGCACTGGTGGCTCAAGGCGGAGTGAACCGCAGTTATAAAGAGTCCCATCAGATCGTTGATCTAGACACCATGTTTCGCCCCATCTCCAAATGGAATGGTACCATTGTGGTGCCCGAGGCCACCCCCGAAATTGTGCGCAAGGCCTTTAAGGTGGCGCAATCGGAACGTCCCGGTACCACTGTGATTATTTTGCCCGAAGACGTGGCCGAGGAAAAAATCACCGCACCGCTCATTCCCATCAATACGGTTCGTGACTCCGCCCCGTCAGAATCCCAACTCGAGCGGGCCCTCAAGGTCATTCATGCAGCCAAGGCTCCCATTATCATTGCGGGCCCGGGAGTGTGTCGAGATCGTGCCACCGAAGCCTTGGTCCAATTTTCTGAAAAAACCAAAATTCCCGTGGCCACCACATTTCTTGCTAAGGGCGCCTTTCCGGACAACCACGCCCATTCCTTGGGCACCATAGGATTTATGCGCCACGATTATTCCAATTTTGGTTTTGACCAGTCCGACACGGTTTTGGCCGTGGGCTATGACCTCATTGAATACGCACCCCAAAAATGGAATCCCAAGGGCGACAAAAAGATCATCCACATTCACAAGCTGCCCGCCGAAGTGGATTCCCACTATCACCTTGAGGTGGGGATTCAGGGGGGAATCAGTACCACCCTCGATGCCTTGGCCGATCGCATCAAACCTTTAGAGAGATGCCCTGCCGTCGATGCCCAAGTGAGAAAGTTACAGCGCGAAGAGTTCGAAGCAGGTCAAAGAGATCATGCCTTTCCATTAAAACCGCAACGTATCGTCGCCGATATTCGGGCGGCCATGGGAGAAAAAGACATTGTGTTGGCCGATACCGGGGCGGCCAAGATGTGGATGGCTCGACTCTATCCCACTTTTCAGCCCGAGACCTGTCTTATTTCCAATGGGCTGGCCACCATGGCCTTCTCTTTGCCCGGCGCCCTTGGGGCGAAATTAGCCCATCCCGATCGCAAGGTTTTGGCTTCTATGGGAGACGGTGCCTATTTAATGAATTCTCAAGAGATCGAAACGGCCATGCGGGAGAAAATTTCTTTCGTCATCTTGATTTGGGTGGACGAACATTACGGCCTCATCAAATGGAAGCAAGAGCTAGAGTTGGGTCGAGAAGCCTTCGTCAAATTTACCAACCCTGATTTTGTCAAACAGGCCGAAAGCTACGGGGCTAAAGGTTACCAAATAAAAGCAGCCGAAGAACTCTTGCCTACATTAAAGCGGGCCCTAGCTGAAGATACGGTTTCTATTATTGCATGTCCTGTCGACTATTCCGAAAACACTCGGCTCACCGACAAGCTAGGCGAATTGACCGACGCCCTTTAAAGTTACCGGTTCTTGCGACCCTTGTTCCATATTTTTCGAGATGTGGCGACGGTTGGGGTAAAACGGCGAAAGTGCCAAGAACCAGGTCCGGTGGGTAGAAATTGAAGGTGTCAAAATCCCCCTAGCCAGCAAAGAGCTACCCATTAAAATGAAAGATACGGTCAGACCTTCAGATAAGGTGGATCTTGAATATCTACCATGGCGAATTCAAGAAGAAAAATCCGCAAAATCTTAAGATTCTATTTTATGACCTTAACAGGCCTTTTGCCGCGGCCGCAGATTTTATTTCCATAAAATGGGTCTACGTGCTTGGTTTTCCCCTCAGGAATCCTCCTCGGAGGTTGTTGAACTAAATTTTTTAATTTGGCGAATTTATTGCAGATATCTAAGTCTGAATAGGTTAATTTATTGAAATGAAGCAACGATCCATCATCCGTGGGTTGATGACCACCTTTCTGTCGATTCTATTAGCGGCCTGCGTGGGGGGCGGTGGCAGCTCGGGTGGCCCTCTCGGTGGTCCCGTAGGTGCCCCGGGTGCCATTCCAGGTGGTGGGGGTGTCACAGATATGGGTGACACTTCGGTTGCATCGGGGGAATCGGTGGTTTCCTTAGGGGCTCCTGAAATGCCCGACGTGCCGGTGGCTCCTCAACTAGATGTGGAAGATTATGATAACAAGCCTCGCCCCGTGGAATTTCGCCTCGAGGGAAAAATAATTTCCGCCTGCCAAATCTCAAATACCAATCAAGTGCGAAAAAAAATTGCGGCCCAGTTATTATGCCGTTGGCAAGATACCCAAGATGATTTTACGGTTTGTGGCAAGGGTCGTTATATTAAGGCCTTCGATCACCTGACCCATTACTATGTAGAGGTACAGGCCTCTGAGACCGATAGTCGCTTCGAATTGGAATTTACCTTTAATCGAAGTGAGCCTCAGGCAAGGCTCCGATCCTTTTCGAATTCCCATCGCCTACTTCTGGCCAAATATATTCCAGGAAATGAGCAACATGTCAGTGACACCCTTAATGACGGCAAATTTCAAAACATCGGCAAGCATGGTTTGGGATCCGAAGATGACGACGGTTACACTCCCCCCTTTGATTTTGGTGAAACCAACGACGAAGCTGACAAGAATCTTTCGAGTGACGAATCGGAATTAATTTTTTATGCCCGAGCTACACATCTGGCCGACCCCTTCGAACTGGGAATTCAAAAATGGTGTTCTCAAAAAGCCTGGTGTGAGCCGGGCCCCGCAGGATCGTACGTTCGCTTGGGGCCCTTAAGCTTGATCGACTTGGCCTTTGCCGGCGACGATATTTCTGAGTCTCTGCCCACCTGCCCATGACCCGAGCCTAAGTTTATTCTGGATTCCTTGGACTTTGCCCCGTAATAAAGTTGGTAAGTTTAATTTTGCATTACATCTGGGAGGCCGAATTCTGTTGGCAAAGATACTAATCATTGAAGACGAATCCTCTATTGCCGATAATATTCGTTTCGCCTTGGAGCAAGAAGGCTTCAAAACCGTATGGTGTTCTACAGCTGCGGCGGGGTCTCAAGAAATCGGCAAAGGGAAGGTGGATCTCATTGTATTGGATGTGGGATTGCCCGACCAAGATGGATTTTCCTTCTGTAGAAATTTAAGAAAAACCCATGGCACACCAGTCATCTTTTTGACTGCCCGTTCCGATGAAATCGATAAGGTGGTGGGCTTAGAAATCGGTGCCGATGATTATATGGTCAAACCCTTTAGTCCACGGGAACTCGCGGCCCGGGCGAAGGCCATTTTGAGGCGGGCTCCGCTTGCAACACCTGGGGTTTCTCAAGCTCCTTTTGAAATTAATGAAGCCAAATATCAAATTCATTATTTTGGAAAAAACTTAAATTTAAGCCCTTATGAATTTCGATTGCTCAAAGTTCTGCTGGAGAGACCGGGGCGTGTTTTGAGCCGGGAACAATTATTACAGCTGGCCTGGGAAGAGCCGGAGGCCAGCATGGACCGCACCGTCGATGCCCATATCAAATCCATCCGTTCCAAGCTTAAGGCCATCAATGAAGTCAACGATCCTATCTTGACCCATCGTGGCCTTGGGTATTCTCTAAAGGAATAACATGACCCTGCGTACGCGAATTTTGCTTAGTTTTGTTTTGGTAGTTGGGGTCGGGTTTTATTTTTTGATCGATTATATCATCGAAGATCTAAGGCCTCGATATTTAGAGGCCGTAGAAGAATCCTTGGTGGATCAAGCCAATGTGTTGGCGGGTATCCTTGAAGCCCACATGGTAAATGGAGAAATCCAAACCGAATCTCTGACCCAAGCCTTTGAACGCCTGAAAAGTCGACTTATCAATGCCCGAATTTATACTATGCTCAAAACCCATGTGGATGAGCGGGTCTATGTGACTGATGACAAGGGAAGAGTAATCTTTGATTCTGCGGGCCTTGATGTGGGTAAGGATTTCTCTACCTGGAATGACGTTCACTTGACCCTGCAAGGTCAATATGGAGTCCGAACCACCCGTGATAATGTGGAAGACCCTACTAGCTCTGTCCTTCATGTGGCTGCGCCGATCACTCACGAGGGGAAGATCATTGGTGTGATCACGGTGCGAAAGCCAACGGTGAGCATCAATCAGTTTATCCAGACCGCTCGCCCGAAGCTCATGATCGCCGGCTGGGTAGCGGCAACGGGTGTGATTCTCCTGGCCATCCTATTTTCCTTTTATTTTACCCGACCCATCCATCGTTTGACCCAATACGCCCGTGCCGTTCGCGATGGGAAGCGAGTGGCTTTGCCAAAATTGGGCAGCCGGGAAATCGCTGAGATGGGTAGGGCCTTTGAGCAAATGCGAGAATCCTTAGAAGGAAAAAAATACGTCGAAGCATACGTGCAAACACTGACCCATGAATTGAAAAGCCCCTTGGCAGCTATCCAGGGTGCGGTAGAAATACTGAGTGGGGATCTAGCACCTGAAAAGCAACATCAATTTTTGAATAATATCGCCGTAGAATCCAAGCGCATGCACGCCCTCATCGAAAGACTCCTCGAATTGGCCGCTTTGGAATCCCAGACCGATTTGCAGGTTGTGAAAGAAATCGACATGGCAAAATTAGTGGCGAGTGTGTTGGATCGTTCCTTGGCCCTGCTACAGACCAAACAACTACAAATACATCGTGAAATCACTCCGGGTCTTCTGGTGAGGGGAGATCCCTTATTATTGGAACAGGTATTTCAAAACCTCATTCAAAACGCCGTAGATTTTAGCCCGCCCAGGGGTGCCATTGCGGTGGCATTGAGGAGTGAATCTGAAAAATGTTGTCTGGACGTCATCGATGAAGGTCCCGGAATTCCCGATTATGCCTTGGGCAAAATATTCGATCGATTTTATTCTTTGGCGCGCCCAGAAACCGGTAAAAAAAGTTCTGGCTTGGGTCTAAGTTTTGTTCGTGAGGTTGCAGAACTGCACGGTGGAAAAATTTCCATTAAAAATCGGGAGGCCAAGGGAGTAACGGCTACCTTCATGCTACCCATGATTC
>JAJFLL010000323.1 GCA_021772695.1 Deltaproteobacteria bacterium | reverse complement strand
GCCAAGGAACCTTGTTGCCAATCTTCCCCCAAGGCCTGGGTGGCATCGATGCCGGTTAAGGCGTATTCGACTAAGCGTAACCACAAATCCATTTGTCCGGCACGGCCTTCGAAATCCGTGACACTACCCGGTTCGGCCCTCAACTCTTCAATGGTGGTACCGGTGGGATCTCCAGCAGAACCCAGGGTCAGCCCTAAATCTACGACCAAGTCCAATCCATCTAAGGCTAACATCACACCCCGTTCGATCCAGTTGCCGCGCCGTAAAATTTCCGATCGGTCCTGGGCCGTAGCCGCCATGCCAAAACCATCCAAGGCACTAAAGACGGTGAGGCCCAAGCCCACCGTGTCGAATTGGTCACGGCTGCCCGGCGTCCCCAAAGGTTCTAGTCCTAAGAAAACTCGACTGTTGGCGAATGTCGGGATACCCCGGCGACGATTGCGATTGATCAAATTGCCCACGGCCAGTGCCGCAATGCGCGGCGCCGCTTCCCCTTCGGCAAAAGGCCGCGTGGGGTCGGAGGTTTGGGGAGTTTGGGGAACCCCATCGGGATAATACCGTAGCGAAAGTCCCAAGAGGCGAAAGGGACTGGTGGCAAAAACGGATTGGGTTTGAGAAAAGGGAGTTCGCGATGCCTCGGGCAATAAAGAATCATTGGTCAAAGGCAAATAGGTCTCTTGGGTATTGAGAAAGGTTTGTAGCCCCACTTCGAATTGTCGGGCGTCACCCAGGGCAAAATTGATTAAATCTCGCTGTCGATAAAAATGTAATCTTAAAGCGGGATCGGGAATACTGGCACCCTCGGCCGCCTGCAACACTCCGGTAATTTCTAAACCCAGACCAGCACTTTGATGATTCGCATCTTGGGGTACGGTGATTCCAACGTCCACACCGGCTCGCCAACCTAGGCCCACTTCCCCCACTCCACTGCCGGGAATCCCGCGGGTGGAAAAAATACCACCGAAGGGTCGAATAGTCCCTACATAGTCGCCGAGATTCCATTCGAAGGGAACCCTAAGCGTCAAATGGGCTTGTTCCGTAACAAAGGCATCGATGGGAATCCCGATATTGCGCAGAATGCCATCGGCGAGCAGAGAGTCATTTTGTAAGTCCACACCGACACTGCGTAGAGATATTCCTTCTCGACCACTCCCTACTGAAGTGGAATCCGATTCACCAGCATCTTCGGTCGGTTCATCGGGCGGTGGAGGTGGTTGGCCCACCCGGTCGCGGATCGCACGAAAGGATTCGGGAGCCGTATCGGGCAAACCGGCAAACATCCGTTGCAAATTTTGTAAGGTGGCTTGGTCCAGAGGGCGAGCCGAATCAGATCGGGCCACTTCAACCCATTGCTCCAAACGTTGCCTTTGACTTTCACTCAATGAATTTTCCGGATTAGACAAAACTTGGCGCAAGGAATGGATAATCAAATAGAGTTGTTGATTGGCTTCGGAGGTGCGAACTGCCGGATCTTCCCATTCCCTAGCCCAATGGTCCGGAGCCTCTGGGTGATTGGCATCACAAAACAGATGCTCGTAAGGCAAAAGTTCTTCAGCCGAAGCCGTAGCAGGGACCAAAGTTGTGGTAGATGGAATGGGACAAATTCGGGCAGGACCAGACAAGAGGCACCTCTCTTAAAGAAATGCCCCCGCATAAATTTTATCGGCTTAGCTGTGGTAGGGTTGCTTCATGCCCGGGATCTGTAATGAATTAAGATAAATTCGAGATCTTACTTAGGACAAGGTACAGGTTTACACACCATTTTACCGTCAGGTCCACGTTCACACTTCTCACAACGCTTTTGGGCATAGACATCTGTGGCCGTGGCCAGCGTTAATGTGGAGCCAAAAAGGAAGGCTACTAACAAGCTTAAATTAAACAGTTTTTTCATAATTCTCTCCTTCCAAAGGTCCCTTACTCCCCCCATTATAACCCTATTATCGGCTGAGGGGTCTAAAAAATACCGAAAAAAATCAAGAATTTCCAAGATAGTCTTCGGCACCTCTCTGACTAGCCGTCTAAGTCATAGGTTAAATGGGTGCTATTACCTAGGATAAGTTTATTTTAGGGACTAGACATACTGGATAGGAGGCGGCTGGACCCCGCCCTGTTCTTTCGCCTGTTTCATTCGATACACATAAGACAATATTTCGGCGATGGCTTCGTAGAGGTCCTCGGGAATTTCTTGCCCTTCTTCAAGCTCAAACAGGGCCCAGGCCAAGGGCACATTTCGCAAAATCGGGATATCAAACTCCTTGGCCGATTCCTTGATCATTTCGGCAAAGGCACGCTGGCCTTTTATCATGACTTCAGGGGCCAGCATGGTTTCCCGATCATATTTCAGAACCACCGCCACGTGGACCGGGTTGGTCACCACAGCATCGGAGGCGGCCACTTGTTGTTTAACATCGCCAAAGGCGTATTCCCGGTGGAGTTGCTTGCGTTGGGATTTGATCAGGGGATCGCCTTCGTCTTGTTTGTATTCCCGCTTCACCTCGTCTTTAGTCATGCGCATCTGCTTCATGAATTGTTTTTTCTGCACGATGAAATCGATGACCGAGATGATCAAAAAGGCGATCAATACCTTGATGACAAAACTAAAGATCAAGCCCCCCGTCACCTTGGCCGCGTCATCCACCGGGATATTCACCGTACGCAGCACGGTTCCTATCTCTCCACTGAGAGTGGAGTAGGCCAGGTAAAAAACTACAAAAATCTTGGCGATGTTTTTGACAAGTTCGATGAAGGTCTGGGTCTTGAACATATTCTTCAGACCTTCAATGGCGTTGAGTTTTTTCAATTGGGGCTTCAGAGGATCGGTGGCAAATATTCCGCCTACTTGTAGATAACCGGCGGCGATGGCGGTAACCACCGCAAGTAAGCCAAAGGGTAAAATGATCTTGGCCAAGGTACCGAGGCTCGCCTTGCCGGCGGTCAGCAATTGGGTCCCTTCCAAACCCCCGGGCGTCTTGACCATATCAAAACTGGCCTTCATGAGGTCGCGGATCTGCATCCCCGCCCACCCGATGGAGGCGGCCAAAAAGAAAAATACGGCAATCAAAACCACAATGGTGGAGATATCGCGGCTCTTAGGGACTTGCCCTTTTTTTCGGGCCTCTCGAAGCCTTTTGGGAGTGGCCTCCTCGGTTTTTTCCTGGCCGCTGTCATTGGATGCCATAAGCGCTAGCTATCCCTTATGCGTGAGATATCAGGGACTTAAGTAGTCAGACCGCAGCTAGTCACGCTTGAATCAAATTCTTTACAGATATCGGTAATTTAGCACAAAACAGTTGCTTGGCCCAAGGTCCCTTCTTTGCCAAAAGAACCCGGAGACAGGCCTAACTCGATGGCAAGGCGGCGGCGTAGTCTTTGGCAAAATAGGTAACCAAGATGTCGGCACCGGCCCGGGCCATGGCGGTCCAGGTTTCCAATACTGCGGCCTTTTCGTCTAAGATGCCTGCCTGGGCTGCCAGACGCAGGGCGGAATATTCACCGCTCACTTGATAGGCCGCCAGGGGTACGGAAAATTTTTCCCGCAAGGCATGGAGTACATCGAGGTAAGGCAGCGCCGGTTTGACCATCAGCATATCGGCACCCTCCGCAAGATCTTGCTCAGCCTCGCGTATGGCCTCACGCCCATTGGCAGGATTCATTTGGTAAGATCGTCGGTCGCCGAATTTAGGCGTGCTCTCCAAGGCATCGCGAAAAGGTCCGTAGAAGCTGCTCGCGTATTTCACCGCGTAAGACATTATAGGAAGCTGCTTAAAGCCGGCGGCATCTAACTCATCGCGTATGGCGGCTACGCGGCCATCCATCATGTCGCTAGGCGCGATAATGTCTGCACCCGCTCTGGCCATACTGCCTGCAATGCGGCTTAAAACCTCTAAGCTGGCATCGTTTTCGATGCGCTTTTCACCGCCATCCTCGACAACCACACCGCAATGCCCATGATCGGTATAATCGCAGAGACACACGTCGGTAATAAGCAGTAATTCCGGAAGTTTTTCCTTGAGCAATTGCAGAGTCGTTTGAACAGGCCCAACTTATCTAGAAACCACCGAGGCCAAGGGGTCCTTTTCGTCGGCGATACCGAAAAGCAAGACATTGCGAACTCCCCGTTCTAGCAAGACCTCCCCCTCTCGAAGTACTTCGTCGGGAGAGAGCTGTTCTTGGCCGGGCATGGACCCGATGGGGTTCCTGAGCTGTTTGCCCGCCCTGACGAATAGGGGCATGACCAATTGTTCAGAATGGACTCGGGTTTCTTGGACTAAAGATCGCACCCGAGAATCTTCTCGAAGTCTACGGAGCCGAACTGTTGGAAATTTCGCCATGTATTGGAACCTCTTAGGTTTTTGCCCCAGGGGCTAGCAACTATTTAACCGCCCAGCCGAAAAATCCCAATATAATTTTTGACATAAAAATGATCAAAATTTCGAGCGTTTTCCCCTGCTTTCGGTTTCGGGGAGAGAATCCACCGGTAGGGAAATCACATTAGACTTAATACTACGCCATGGTACTACCGCGTCATTTAAATTCGGGAGTTGGTAGCAGGCGAGTCCTGTCCCTGGATTCCGGTCCTGACAGTGGCTCAAGCCTCTCGGGATCCCAATCCGGCTTTGCTCAAAGCTCCGGGGGGCAAATCGCCCAAATCCTTGAGGCCATGGTCCTGGCGTCGGAGCCATCCCAGACTCCCCATACCGTGCTTTCCCAAGCCGTTTCGCGAAATCCCGGTTCAAGCCTAACCCAAATTTTTCAAAGGTTAAATACCACCCAGCAAGAGCCCTTTCGCCGCAGCCTCGGCCCAGCATCCTTACGTAGCTTGCTAAGCCTTGCCGAGGAAAGCGACCCTGATATTTTTTATGGGGACCTCCTGACCCTAGGTCAAGACCTACGGCGTGAGGGAAAAAGAAGTGAAGCCGGCCTAATTTTCTCGGCCATTTCCCAAGCGCCTGGTGCTCCTGTAGCCCTTGCCGATTCGGCCCAGGGCCAATTGGATATTCTATACGGCGGTGGCAACTTAGGCGATCAATTAGAATTGGCCAGCGAAACCCTGATCGATGAAGCGACGGATCCTGTCATGCTCGCATCCATGGTCAGCGCGCAGGCTACCTTCGGTCTCAGCCGGCTCGCCTTGATGCGTACTCTGCCCAGCGGTTTTGCCAAAGGCCTCCCTTGGGCCCGAACCCTAACGGCCAATGCCGTAGGCTTTGGTCTTGAGGGTTTGGCTTTTGTGGGAACCCATCACGGACTCGCCAACGCCATGGGACGCCCCCAGGTGTCGGGAATGTCTCTGACTCAAGAACTCGGGCATACCTATTTGACCCTTGGCCTACTGAAGAGTTTTGGTTTTGTCTCCCAGTCGGGTTTGAATGCGCGGTTTGCTGGTCGAGTTCCCGGAGGCCTCTCGGGCTTCGACCGGATGACTCAAGTGGCCCTTCCGCAGATGGCCATGTTCTCAGGCATCTTTTTAAGCAATGCCTTGGCCCCTCATTTAGGACTTGGCGAAGAAATGGGTTTTGGCCAGAATGTCTTGGCCTCTGGTATTACCCTGTTCCACTTCGGGGTGGCCGGGGCCCTATTGAATCGAATACCCGGTTACTCACGTGCCAATTTATGGATGCATGAGCAAACTCAAGCAGCAACCAGGCAGGCGACTCAATCGGGACAAGGGCAATTTCAAAATTTGGCGCAATGGCTGCAGGGTAATCCGAAACCTAGTTTGGTAACCGCCAACGGCATGCGACTACCGGTAGAAGCTGCCTCTGGCGACCGGGCCGCAAACATCATGATGATGTCGGCGGATCCCAAACCGCCGTCGGGTTCCCATGACGCCCCACCCAGTTCCAGAGGTGGTTCTCAATCCCCGGGACCTTCAAGCAGTTCATCGCCATCAAGCAGTTCATCTAGTGGCAGCCTAGTTCCACCAAGAGATTTTAAGGCCAATCTACCCTGGTGGGGTAGAAGGGCATTGGCAACCGTAGAAAGTCTGGGCCGCAGGGACCTCAATCGCTTGCAAGATCCCAGTGCAGGACCCAAGGCGGTACGTCGAGCCGTACTTCCCGACCCAGTGCAGAGCATGGAGCATGGCCTCTTATTGTCCATGGCAGAGGGGCAAGGCTCCAGACAAGTCGCCCACACGCGACTCGTTTTAGACCAAACCCGTGCCATGCCGGAGACTCGCGAAAGTTATCTGGAACTCGAACGACATCGCATGGAATTTCAACAAGTCTTGCGTGAAAAACTAGATCCCATTGTGCGGCAACTGCGACTTCCAGAAATGGGTGAACTTGCCAAGGCTATCACCGATTACGAAGCGGCGGTTAAACAAAATTTGGGAGAAGGGGTCCCGATCTTTGAAGCCGATGCCATTTTAAATTTATACCATGCCAAACAAATGGCTGACCCTGCCTTTCGGGAATCTTTAAGTGACACGGATTTGATTCACATGGGTTATGAACCTCGGGCCGTCAAATGGGCCAGTGAACATGTGGATGACTTTTGGCCCGGCGCCATCGAAAGAATTGTTCAGGGCAATGCTGTGCTCCGTAGCTCGCCCCATGCCGAAGCACTGATAGAGGCCTCCAGAAATTTTGATCCAAATCATGAACAACCCCGACAGGCGCTCAGGGCGATGCTTAAGGTCAAGCGGCAGTTAAAATCCTTTTTAGCTGACCCCTCCGTCTCCCGTGTTTGGCTTTCTGAAGTAGCCCTGCATCACTCCGCTAGAGAAATGATGCGACGCAATCCAAGGGGCTTCCTTGAACAGGTATTGCAAAAGGCGGAAACCAACGGATGGATGTTCACCAACCCGGAACAAATTCCCCAATTTTCGGCAAGAGCCACGGAATGGGTCAAGACCTACCAAACCTTCCAGCATGAACAATTTTTGGCCCAGCAAACCGGTCGCTTCAGTGCCGTCAGAGGATTATTTGACGGAGTGGCCCGACTGTTTGGCGCGAGAGATTATCGTCCGCTCCACCAATCTCAGGGGGCCTATGAGCGGGCTACCCAAGATTTATTATTGCATCATGAAAGTGATTTGATCCCCTCTGCCTTAACCGTCCTCAAATCCCGATATGATCGCCTCAGCCCGCAGCAAAGGCAAATATTGAGCTTGGTGCGGGCCAATGTCATGAACCAGTGGGGTGACATGACGGCGCGCACCCGAAGAAATTTAACCGACCTTGAGCCTGAAATAAGCGAATTCATCGCCCACCATGACTCGGCCCTGGTTCCGCTCAGAGAAGAAGGTATGCGGGTGGGCATGAATCACACCCGTGAATTATTCGAGAATATTCAAAGTCAAATGGATGCGGCCACCTTTGAACGGGACATTGCCCCACAGCTGCGAGATCTAGAAACGCGTTTTGAACTTTTTATTCAAGGTCTGCCCGGCGAGGCCAATGGCAATCCCATCAATCCTGAAAACCGAACCGTCATCGGTTATCGCCCGGCTGCAGCTCGTGGAATTAAAGGAGAGCTCAACCCCAGGGA
>JAJFLL010000322.1 GCA_021772695.1 Deltaproteobacteria bacterium | reverse complement strand
GATATTATCCTCGGCGTACTTCTCTTGAATTACATCCTGCCAACGCCGCTTACCAACCCATCGTGGTCAAACCCGAGCAAGCATTTCGCATCGCCGGTGTGGTCGTAGGCCTGCTTAGAAAATATTAACGAAACGATTGATTCATGTTCACGCACCTGCATTGTCATTCTTATTTTTCCATGATGCGCGGCACCCTTTCTATCGAACGGCTTTGCCAATTGGCGGTAGAAAACGGCATGAGTTCTTTGGCCTTGACCGATTGGTATGGCCTCTACGGGTGGGTTGAATTCGTTCAAACTTGCGAGCGTTACGGGCTGCGGCCTATCTGCGGCGTCGAGTTGCCGGTGGGGGAGGGCTCGGTAGTGCTCTTGGTCAAGAGTTTGCGGGGCTATGAACGGCTTTGTCATTTAACATCAGAGTTTCATTTAAACGGCTGGAAGGAAACACAGAACGTGCGGCCTCCGGTAGACGGTTTTTTCTCCGTCTCCCGGGCCGCTCGTTTTTTCACACCGCGAAATTTATTATCTTTATTATGCGAAGACCGGGAGGGCTTGGCCGTTCTTTCCCGTGAGCTTGATTTTCTCAATGCCTTATATACCAAGACGGGGTCCGAAGACCTTTATGTCGAGATTTTGCCGGCGGCCGAAAATCGTACCCGTTTAGAGTTCGCTCGCAAGACGGGAGTGGTCCCCATTGCCACCAACGATGTGTATTTTTCCGATCCTCGTGAATGGCAAGCCCATCGCATGCTTCGGGCCATCGATGAAAATACGACTTTGTCACGACTCACCGATACCTCCGGAACCCAGACCATGGTGAGTCCACAACGTTTCTTCTGCGCCGAGAGCGCCCTCAGGGCCGCGTTGACTTTTGCTCCCGAGGCCGTTGATAATGCAGCCACACTGGCCGCTTCTCTACAAGGCGCCTGGCCTTTAGGTAAGACGATCTTCCCCCCCTTCGAAGCCTTTCAAGATGCCGAAGCCTACTTCAATTTGCGGTGTAAGTGTTATCAAGGGGCCCTCAGGCGTTACGGTTCTTTGACCCCTCGTCTGCGACGTCGACTCGATTACGAATTGCAGATCATTCGGCAACAGGGCTTTACCCATTATTTTCTAGTGGTCGATGATATTGTCAGGCAGGCCCCCCGCACCTGTGGCCGGGGTTCGGTGGCAGCGAGTATCGTCTCTTATTGCCTTGGCATCACCCACGTAGATCCCATCGCCCACAATCTCATGTTCGAACGTTTTCTCAATCCGGGTCGCAGTGATCCTCCCGACGCCGATATCGATTTTCCATGGGATGAACGCGATGACATCCTCGATTATATCTTTGAAAAATATAACGATCCAAAAAAAGGGCGCTATCAAGCCGCCATGGTTTGCAATCAGGTTCGTCTGCAACCCAGGGCCCTGCTCCGCGAAGTAGCTAAGGTGCATGGCCTCTCTGATGCAGAGATCAAGGTGATGAGCAGACGTTTAAGAAAGTTTCCTCCACAGACCATTCCAGAACCTTGGCAGACCATTATGGGTTGGGCTCGTGCTTTGACCGATTTCCCTCGTCATCTTTCCGTGCATTGTGGTGGGGTGGTGATCGTACCCGATGATGTGCGGCGGTATGTTCCCATCGAAACCGCTCCGAAAGGAGTGAACATCATCCAATGGGAAAAAGACCAAACCGAAGACTTTGGCTTGGTTAAAATCGATATTTTGGGCAATCGGTCTTTGGCGGTGGTGCGCGATGCCTTGGCCGCTGTGAAGCAAAATCATCGTGTTGAAATTTCTTATGAGAGTTTGAATCCACTTGAAGATGCGGCCACCCAAGATATGGTGCGACGGGGTGAAACCATGGGGGTCTTTTACGTGGAATCACCGGCTACCCGACAATTGCAACAAAAGGCAGGCGTAGGCGACTACGAGCACTTGGTGATTCACAGTTCCATAATTCGCCCGGCGGCCCATCGTTTCATCAATGAATATGTAGAGCGATTACACGGTAAGCCTTATGATCCGATTCACCCCGCCTTAGCGAAGACTCTGGCCGAAACCTTGGGTATCATGGTCTACCAAGAAGATGTGACCAAGACGGCCATGGCCATTGCGGGTTTCGACGCCGTCGAAGCCGATGGTTTGCGAAAAGCCCTTTCTAAAAAGCGTCCCGAGAAAAAATTGGCGGCCTATCGAGAACGTTTTTTTGCCGGTGCCCGGGCCTGTGGGGTGCGCGAGAAGACCACTACACAGATCTGGGAAATGATTTTAAGTTTTGTCGGCTACAGTTTTTGTAAACCCCATAGTGCCTCTTACGCCTTGGTTTCTTTTCAGTCGGCTTATTTACGGGCCCATTATCCCGCTGAGTTCATGGCAGCGGTGATTTCCAACGGGGGAGGGTACTACTCTACCTTCGCCTATCTCTCTGAGGCTAGGCGTTTGGGTTTGAAGATCCTGCCGCCCGATATCAATGCCTCGCAGATTGCTTATACGGCAGAGGGGCGGGGAATCAGGGTGGGGTTTATGCAAATCAAAGGTCTGCAGAAAAAATCCCTCGAAGCCATGGTGTCAGAAAGAGGGCGAGGGCCCTTTATTTCCCTAGAAGATTTTCTTGAGCGGGTCGATTTCGATGTGGCTGATGTGAAGCTGATGATTCGGTCCGGTTGTTTTGATGCCGTTGAACAAAACTGCAATCGCCCTCAAATGATCTGGAAATTATTACAAATGCAGCATCCCCGTCGCCGTCGCTTCGGCCTGCCCTTTCGCATCGAAACACCGTGGGTGCCTAAAGTGCTTGGTTATTCTGAGAAAGAAAAATTGCAAGACGAGCAAGAACTATTCGGATTTGTGCTCTCTTGCCACCCCATAGAGCTTTACCGAGCGGCCTTGGCTGAAACAAAGTTTTTGCCGGCCGCTCAACTTGCTGCTGCCGTGGGTCGCCGGGTTACGATGGTGGGTTGGTTGATTTCGAGCAAGGTCGTATGGACTAAGCAAGATGACCCCATGGCCTTTATCAGTTTCGAAGACGAAACCGACTTGTTCGAGACGGTCTTTTTCCCCCGGGCCTACGATAATCACGCGCTCCGCCTCAATAACCGAGAACCTTTTATTCTTGAGGGCAAAATAGAGAACGATCACGGTGCCCTGGCCCTCCACGTGCATCGAGCGCAGGCCTTGAGCCAAATGAAGCGACCGGCGCTCCCACAGCATAGAAACCCCATATCTCGAAGGGTATACGGGTAAGCCCCATCGCCCTAAAAAGAAAGTTCGCAAATAAGCTGTTGAAAAAGTTACCATAATTTAGGAAAGGCTCAGACCTTCCCTTGTCAAAGGGCTTCAGACTTAGTTAGCTAGATTAGCGAGGTACAAAATAAAATGAGTATGGTTCCAGCATTAGACACCTATAAAACCCGAAAAACCCTCAAAGTAGGCCACGACACCTATGAAATTTTTTCTTTAAGCCGTTTGGCGGAACAATTTCCCGGGGTGAAAAAGCTGCCTTTCAGTTTGAAAATATTATTGGAAAATTTGCTGCGCTGGGAAGACGGCAAGAGCGTGCAAGACAAAGACATCACTGCCTTGGCCCATTGGGATCCTGAGGCTGAGCCGGACCGTGAAATCGCTTTTCGTACCGCTCGAGTCCTATTGCAAGATTTTACAGGGGTTCCTGCAGTGGTGGATTTGGCGGCCATGCGCGAAGCCATTAAAACCATGGGCGGCGATCCAACCAAGATCAATCCACTCCAACCTGCCGATTTGGTCATCGACCATTCCGTTCAAGTCGATAGTTTTGGCAAACCAGACTCACTGAAAATCAATAATGATCTCGAGTTTAAGCGCAATCAAGAGCGTTATCGTTTTCTTCGCTGGGGGCAACAGGCCTTTGATAATTTCCGGGTGGTTCCCCCCGACACCGGAATAGTTCATCAAGTCAATTTAGAATACCTGGCCAAAGTAGTCTTCGTGCAGAAATTGGGTCAGGCTTGTGATGGAAAGTCCATTGCGTACCCAGATAGTTTGGTGGGAACAGACAGCCATACCACCATGATCAACGGCCTGGGTGTTTTGGGTTGGGGAGTGGGTGGTATCGAAGCCGAAGCCGCCATGCTGGGTCAGCCCATCTCCATGTTGATTCCTCAGGTAGTGGGATTTAGAATGACCGGTTCCTTGCCAGAAGGTTCTACGGCCACCGATTTGGTGCTTACCGTCACCCAAATGTTGCGATCTCGAGGGGTGGTGGGCAAGTTTGTGGAATTTTTCGGTGAGGGCATCTCCGAGCTCAGTCTGCCCGACCGTGCCACTATTGCCAATATGGCACCTGAATACGGAGCCACTGTTGGTTTTTTTCCCATCGACGATGAGACTTTGCGCTATCTAAAGTTAACTGGCCGGGGCGATTCGGTCGATTTGGTGAAAAAATATTGTATCGAACAAGGTTTGTTTCGAAATGCCAAGACTCCTGATCCCGTTTACACCGACTGTCTTGAGCTCGATCTCGGAACCGTGGTGCCTTCCTTGGCAGGTCCCAAACGACCTCAAGATCGAGTGCCGCTTGATCAGGCCAAAGGGAATTTTTCCCAAGCCCTCCTCGATACCTATCGAGAAAACGATTTAGAAAAATCGGTTTCGGTGCAATACGAAGGTTCCACTTTTAATCTTAAAAACGGTTCGGTGGTGATCGCCGCTATCACGAGCTGCACCAATACCTCGAATCCGCAAGTCATGGTCGCCGCAGGTCTGGTAGCCAAAAAGGCAGTAGAGCGGGGATTGACCACGAAGCCCTGGGTCAAGACTTCGTTGGCTCCCGGGTCCCTGGTGGTCACGGAATATTTGAAAAAAGCGGGATTGATGCCCTATTTAGAGAAATTGGGATTTAACCTGGTAGGTTATGGTTGTACCACTTGTATCGGAAATAGCGGACCCTTGCCCGAGGCCATCGCTGCCGGAATTCAAGAAAAGGATCTCGTGGCTGTTTCGGTGCTTTCGGGAACCCGAAATTTCGAAGGCCGCATCAATCCTCATGCCAAAGCCAATTACCTAGCTAGTCCGCCCCTAGTGGTGGCCTACGCCTTGGCGGGTCGCATGGATATCGACCTTTATCACGAGGCCATCGGTTTAGATAAGGAAGGCAAGCCCGTATATTTTAAAGACCTGTGGCCGACCCAAACGGATGTGGCCGATCTTGTGGCCAAACACCTCCATGGTGACATGTTCCAGGATTCCTATCGTGGAGTCTTTACCGGAGACGAAAGTTGGCGTTCTTTAAAGGTACCCGAAGGCGAGACCTTTGCTTGGGACCCCGCTTCGACCTATGTGAAGCACCCACCTTATTTTGAAAATATGCCGGCATCACCTCTGCCATTAAAAGACAT
Organism: Deltaproteobacteria bacterium; assembly: GCA_021772695.1. GTDB lineage: Bacteria > UBA10199 > UBA10199 > DSSB01 > DSSB01 > JAJFLL01. Next base: position 4,986 of record JAJFLL010000322.1, on the reverse strand, counting down.
TGAAGGAGCCCGGGTATTGGCCATGTTGGGTGATTCGGTTACCACTGATCATATTTCGCCGGCCGGTGCGATTCCCCTCAATTCACCGGCGGGAAAATATTTAATTAAGCATGGTGTCGACCCGAGAGATTTTAATAGTTTTGGTTCCAGGCGAGGAAATCACGAAGTCATGGTACGGGGTACCTTTGGTAATATCCGACTAAGAAATTTACTGGCCCCCGGCACCGAAGGTGGGGTCACCCTGCATTTACCTGACAGAAAAGAGATGTCGATCTTTGAAGCCGCCATGGAATACCAACAAGAAGGAATCCCCCTCATTGTCTTGGCTGGTAAAGAATACGGTACTGGATCCAGTCGGGACTGGGCGGCTAAAGGGACCAAACTTCTTGGAGTTCAAGCCGTGATTGCCACTAGCTTTGAGCGGATTCATCGTTCCAACCTCATTGGCATGGGTGTATTGCCCCTGCAAATCGAAGATGCAGAAGACATCCAAAGTTTAGGCATCAGCGGTCACGAGATCTTTGCCATCACCGGTTTGGCCGGGGGCATCAAAGCTCGACAAAAGTTGCAGGTCAAAGCCAAGAGTGAAAAAGGCGAGAAAACCTTTACCGTGGTTTTGCGAATCGATACCCCCGATGAGATAGAATATTATCGCCACGGTGGAATTCTGCAGTACGTCTTGCGGCAGTTGTTGGCGGCATAGGCGTTTGTCACCGTAGATTTCCGAGCGTTCATTCTCCAATATGATAAAATTCTTTTGATTTTTTTAAGTCTTATTTAACATCCAGGTAAGGTAACTAGTATTTCGCTGTAAGGTCCTTCTGGTGGGCCGATGCAAATAAAAGGAGTCCTACCGTGAAAAAAGACGACCGAAAATCCACGACAACCGATGCGGGAATTCCCGTAGCCAGTGATGAACACTCGCTCACCGTGGGACCCGATGGACCCATCTTGCTGCAGGATCACTACCTCATCGAGCAGATGGCCAACTTCAACCGGGAACGGATACCGGAGCGTCAGCCCCACGCCAAGGGTGCCGGTGCCTTCGGCCATTTCAAGGTGACCGAGGACGTCAGCGCCTATACCAAGGCCGCGGTATTTCAGCCGGGTACGAAAACGGACACCTTGATTCGTTTCTCCACGGTGGCCGGCGAACGCGGTAGCCCGGACACCTGGCGTGATCCCCGTGGTTTCGCCCTTAAGTTTTATACGACCGAAGGCAACTATGACATGGTGGGGAACAACACGCCGGTATTTTTCCTCCGAGACCCCATGAAGTTCCAGCACTTCATCCGTTCCCAGAAGCGCCGGGCGGATAACGGCCTGCGCGACCATGACATGCAATGGGACTTCTGGACCCTGTCATCCGAATCAGCGCACCAAGTCGCATGGCTGATGGGGGACCGCGGAATTCCGAAGACCTGGCGGAATATGAACGGCTATTCGAGTCACACCTATATGTGGGTCAATGCGAAGGGCGAGCGCTTTTGGGTGAAGTACCATTTCAAGACCGACCAAGGCGTCGATTTTCTCACCCAGGATGAGGCCGATCATATGGCCGGTGTGGACCCCGACTACCACCGGCGTGACCTATTCGAAGCGATCAAGCGAAAAGACCATCCCAGCTGGACGTTGAAGGTACAAATCATGTCTTTCTCAGAGGCAGAGACCTATCGTTTTAATCCCTTTGACCTGACCAAGGTATGGCCGCACGGCGATTATCCCCTGCACGAGGTTGGTCGCTTGACACTGGACCGCAACCCGACCGACTTCCACACCGAGATCGAACAGGCGGCCTTCGAGCCGAACAACCTCGTGCCAGGGATAGGGCCCAGCCCAGACAAAATGTTGCTGGCCCGCCTCTTCGCTTACTCCGATGCCCACCGCGCCCGCATGGGGGTCAACTACAAACAGATCCCAGTCAATCGGCCAAAGTGTCCGGTGCACAGTTACAGTAAGGACGGGGCCATGCGCGTCGATAACGTGTCCGACCCCGTCTATGCGCCGAATTCGAAGGGCGGCCCGAAGGCAGACGGTGAGCGCTATCTCGAGAAAGAGGTCTGGAAGGCCAGCGGTGAGTTCATTCGCTCCGCCTATACCTTGCGAAAGGATGACGATGACTGGGGCCAGGCCAGCACCCTGGTGCGAAAGGTCATGGACGACGAACAGCGGGACCGGTTGGTGAGTAACGTGGTCGGACATCTCAAAGCAGGTGTGTCCGAACCGGTGTTGCAGCGTGCCTTCGAATATTGGCGCAATATCGATAAGGAAGTCGGCGACCGTATCGCCAAGGGATTGAAAAGCGGCTAACTCGGTAACGAAGGAAAAATCAGGGTACCACCTGATTTAAAATGAAAATGATCAAAAACCCCAGAAAAAAACTGACCATCACCCAGGGGGTATCGGGGGATCGGTGGGCCTCTTTGAGCAATCCTTCCGTAACCAGATAAAGCAAGGCTGCCACACCGAAGGCCAGGATCTCAGTAGTCCACTGTGGTGGAAACTCCTGAAACAACCAAAGCCCAAACATGGCACCCAAAGGCAGGGCCACTCCTAGTATCAAATCCAAACCCATTCGAGTCAGCCATGGAATGTTGCGTTGCCTTAGAACCGTACCGACGGTGATGCCGAGAAAAAGGATTTCGACACCTAATGCGGAGGCAATCAAAATCCCGCTGCGTTCTCCGACTAAAAATGCGACGCCAAGCAATATCCCATCGATTAGCAGGTCGATAGCGATACCGATGATGAGTCCCCAAGGTAGGGCCTGATTGGATGGCGCATCTGCAGAGGACTCCAGTCGATGAGTGAGCCCATCGACTAACAGCATCGTTCCGATCCCCAAGACAAAACCAATGGTCACAGGCAGCCATCCAGAACCCACGGAAATTTTAGGAATCAGTTCAATGGCCACTGCGGCAAAGACGACCCCTGCGGCAAAGTGTTGGGTGGCACTGGTTAGTTTCCGATCTGGCTTAAATAGAGAGGCGATGAGATTGCCGATTAAAATCGTTCCCAGATAAACCGCTGCTAAGGTGAATACGGTGAGAGGGTTCAACGCCTTATTCCTTTACTGGTGGATGGGCACGGAGGGACTCATTCTGCTGTTACCTCACGAAGCCGTCAACCGGGAAGGAAGTTCCTTTTATTCACAAACTGCGAAGGTAGATGGCGGGCATCCAAATAGGGGCACTGAAATCCAAACTGATAAAACCTTCGATTTCAAAGGTTTAGAAATTTTGACCGTTGGCATCAGTCTTGCTCTAATAAACAAGCAGGGATGACCCATCCCCATACAAATCATTGCTATCCCTAAGAAAGGGGAACCACCATGACCTTCCCGAAAGATCGACGCTACCGTTTGCCAAACCATGTGCACCCTTCCCAGGAATGGATTCCCAACAACGAGATCCAAAGCAAGCCAGCCCCGAAAGGTCAACATGCCGATCGTTCCGCCTCCAGTTTCCGTGAAACCGATTCCTTGAAAGATAGGCTACTGGGACTGAAGGGGACGAGCATGGCGGCATCAGGGATGTGGAAGCAAGGCGATAGGGCCTATCTGCCCGTATACAGTGGAGGCAAACGAATGGGCTATATGCCTGGCGTGGTGGGCTTTGGACTTCCCGGTGGTAAGGTGGAGTTTTATTTAGAACGAGATCTAAGTCCGCTCGATTCTGAGGTTCGCTTTGTGGTCCCGATCAAAGCCCTGAGGCGAACTCCCGAGGTAGACCATGGGGACAAACAAGAACTGCTGGGCAAGATTTCTAATTAACCCAAAGAGCCTTCCCTATTTTTTTCGCAAAAAAAAAAGGTCAGAGATTTGGCTGACGCTTCATCTCTGACCCCGGGGGCACACTTTCAAATTTTTTTTTCGGCGTCTCAATGACGCACGTATATAGGTAATGCACGCGGGGTGCCATCTTGGCATAAGTTTTAACTATATAATTTTATTTAACTTTTTAAAATTTACTCTCTCGAATAACATAATATATACTTTATAAATTTTAAAAATTTATTCATTTACTATAAAATTCACTAATTATTCCAAAATGCATAATAATTTTGGTCTGGTTCGGGGAGGGTGGAGCAAGATTTAGCCTAAGATTCAGCGGACGGTCGATACTAGGCCTTTTCCCTGGGAATTTATTCCAAATTCAGGATAATGCTGCCCCCTTTAACTGAAGGATGAAGTGGATGAAGCATTCCGTGGCCCGATCGATCATAAAATGGGGAAGATATTGCCTTGGCATGGCCTTGGTTTTTTTGGCCTTGGCTTGTAACAAAGGTCCAGCAGCCCAGCAGACCCTCATTTTGGGGGCCTACACGGCGCCCCGGGAGGCCTTTCGTGAAATCAACGAACGCTTTCAAGAGCATTGGCAGGGCAAGACCGGCCAAACCCTAAGGATTCAAGAATCCTATCTGTCTTCGGGGGCCCAAAGCCGTGCGGTGGTGGATGGATTTGACGCCGACGTGGTGGCCTTATCCCTGGATTCCGATGTGGATCGTTTGGTCCAAGCGAATTTGATTCGGCATCCGTGGCGTCAGGGGCCCACCGGAGGTTACCTGACCGAGAGCGTGGTGGCCTTTGCCGTGCGGCCGGGAAACCCCAAGAAAATCTCCGATTGGGCCGATTTACTGCAGGCAGAGCTCAAGGTTTTGACCCCCAATCCCAAGACCAGTGGAGGCGCCCAGTGGAATATTCTGGCGGCCTATGGTGCCGTGCTGCGGGGCAAAGTTCCGGGATTCCCCGCCGGGGCCGAAGGGGCCCAAGCCTATCTGACGAAACTATTGTCTCAGGTGGTGGCCATGGGAAAGGGGGCCCGTGAATCTATACTCACCTTCGAACGAGGCTTAGGCGATGTGGCATTGAGTTATGAAAATGAAATCAAACAGGGGCAGGCTAGTGGACAAAAATACCAATTGATTGTGCCCGCAGCAACCATGCTCATCCAAAATCCCGTTGCGTTGGTGGATCGCAATGTGGAA
>JAJFLL010000321.1 GCA_021772695.1 Deltaproteobacteria bacterium | reverse complement strand
CACCCGAATGCCGATGGTAACTTTTAATAGGCTAAACAGGATAATCCCGCAACCAAAGGACCAAACAAAGGCGGTACCCACTCCTAAGGCCTGAACCCCGAATTGGGCCATGGTGAAGCCCTCCTCATTAAATAGGGCCGCCGCCAAAGTACCAAAGGCACCGCAGACCCCGTGGACCGAGATGGCACCCACGGGATCATCCACTTTGATTTTATCGAAAAACTTAACCGAAAGGACCACGAGGATTCCACCGATCAATCCAATGATCACCGAAGAGGTGGGGGTAACATTGGCGCAGGGGGCGGTGATGGCGACCAACCCGGCCAAGGCACCGTTTAGACTCATACCAATATCCGGTTTTTTGAACCACAACCAGGTCAGAATCATGGCTGCCATTGCTCCGGCCGCGGCGGCCAAATTAGTATTCACCGCAATCCGGGCGATGGAAGTGTCGGCGGTTGTGGTGGAGCCGGCGTTAAACCCAAACCATCCGAACCAAAGGAGAAATACCCCCAAAGTGGCTAGGGTCAGGGAATGTCCGGGTATGGGGCGAATTTTACCACTTTTTAGAAATCGGCCTAATCGTGGCCCTAAGACAATGGCCCCGGCCAAGGCAAACCAACCACCGACGGAATGCACCACCGTGGAGCCGGCAAAATCAATAAACCCTTTATCGGCCAACCAGGCGGACTGATCCGCGTGGAATAAATTTCCCCAGGCCCAATGACCAAAGATGGGATACACCACGGCCGTGATGACTAGAGAGTAAATAATATAGGAGGAAAATTTCATCCGCTCGGCAACGGCTCCTGAAACAATGGTGGCTGCAGTGGCGGCAAAGACACATTGGAATATCCAGAAGACAAAGATCCAAGGATCACTCCCATCAAAATATTCCAGAAAAAAACCATCGGTGCCGATCCAACCGGATTTAGTAGCGCCAAACATCAAGCCAAAACCCAAGGCCCAAAACCCTAAAGTGCCCATGGAAAAATCCATGAGGTTTTTCATCATGATGTTGACGGCATTTTTTGCACGGGTGAATCCCGATTCCACCATGGCAAAACCGGCTTGCATCAAAAACACCATGCAAGCGGCGAGCAGGGTCCAAAGATAGTTGGCATTGGTTTGAACTTGCTCGGCGGTCACCGGATCATCGGCCCAGGCCGGCATTGCCAGAAACAATAACGGCAAGATCAACAAACTAAATGGTAGTAACTTTCTCATGGACGGGTCTCCTTCCAGGAATGATCGAGAAATGGTTCCAAAAATATTGATAGAGGAGCGATACTCCGCTGCTTCGCTTGATGAGCAAAGAGAATGCCAAGTAAAGAATTTTATATCTTATTGATATTGTTAGGATTTATTTTCAGTTTCCCAAGGGGGTTCCAAAAAATCTTGAGGAGAAATCGTGCATTGCCTTTAAATTAGGCAGCCCGAGGCCGGTAACATCCTTATAAATTATCTTGGAGGATCCCGGCGATGCGGTCCCGATGATTGGCGCCCTGATTGAGAATGATGGTGAAACGAACCCAGCCTCGAGTCGGGGATTTGAAATAACCCACCAGGCTGGAAACCCCGGTCAGGGTTCCCGTCTTGACGTACCTGCCATTTTTTACAGGAAGCAATTTCATGTAAGGGAAAAAATTCACAAGAATTTTGTCCATCTCAAGTGAGGTGACTTTGTTCTGTCTGGATATTCCCGAGCCCTCAAACACTTGGATGTCCTTTAAGCCCAGGTCTTGTTGCAAAAAATTTCGATAGACCACTTGAGATTTTGCAACCGTAGCCGGTGCGCCTTTTTTGGCCACTCCCATGGTGAGGAATAGTTGATTCATAATGAGGTTTTGAGAATACTTTAATCCGGACTCTAAAACCTCAGTGAGTGTTTTAGAATTATGGTAGGTCAGCAATGGTTTACTTCCTGCAGGGATGCTACCTTCCTGCACACCACCCTGAACGGCTACTCCCGCTTGCTGTAAAAACTCTGACAACAAATAACCTACGTAGAGAGGGGCTTCCTTGCGATGGGTAGCCACGTTGATACGGCTCTTGCCCACCGGAGCCCGGGCCGCCAAGGTACGAGTAATCTCGGTGATGGGAGTTTGGGCTTCGGCACTTTGCACCTGCCCATCTCGGCCCTTGATGATATTGATCGTATTAAAATTAGCCAATAAGGCCCCATTATAGGCATCATAGGGATTCAGAGAACCCACCAACCCATCGATCTGAATATTGGGATCAAAATAAGAGGTATCTAGAATGATATTGGCCACCTGCTTGAGCCCCTTGCCCTGTAATTGAGCGACGATTTTTGGGAACTCCTCAGAAATCAGGAAGGGGTCCCCATAACCTTTTATGTAAAGATTATTCTGGGCGTCGGTAAAAAACTCTGTTGGAAACCGAAATTGGGGTCCCAAAATTTTCAAAGCCGCCAGTGCGGTAGGAACTTTTAGGGTGGAGGCAGGAACCAACGGGGTGCTCGCATTGAGCGAATACAAGACGTTTCCTTTCTCATCTACCGCCAAAACAGCACCCCGGGTCACCAGATTCTGGATTTGTTGTTGCCAATCGGCCCTAGCTGGAGCCAGGAATACGAAGTAACATAGGGTGATCAGGGCCAATTTTTGCAACATGCTCGCCTCCGAAATAATGCGGCCAATTTGGGTAATATTCGCCCAATGGATGCTTGCCAGGGATAAATCATCTCGCTATAGGATCGGCCCTCACGCAGCATACAAGGAGCTTCAGTTATGGCCTACAAAGTGAATTACCGCGACGTAGAATTCAACCTTTTTGATTACCTCGGTGTCCAAACGCTTGGAGAGACCGAGAGGTTTCAGGGATTCGGAAAGGATGAATTCAGCGCCATATTGTCAGAGGCCTTAAAATTTGCACAAAAAGAAATCGCACCCCTAAATAAGGCAGGAGACGACATCGGCTGCAAACATGAAGGCGATCAGGTCATTACCCCTCCAGGTTATAAGGAGGCCTACCATAAATACGCAGCCAACGGGTTTTTGGCCATGGATGTGCCCGCCACTTATGGCGGCAGCAATTTACCCATCACAATTACCAACGCCTGCGGAGAATTTTTCGTAGGCTCAAGCATCGCCTTCACCATGTATCCAGGTTTGAGTCGGGGAGCCGGCCACCTCATTGAAACCTTTGGCGAAGAAAGCATGGCACAAAAATACGTCCCTAACATGTATTCCGGACAATGGGGCGGCACCATGTGCTTGACCGAACCCCAAGCGGGCTCAGCGGTGGGCGATATCACCACCAGCGCCAAAAAAGAGGGTGATGCCTATAAGATTAAGGGAACCAAGATCTTTATTTCTTCTGGGGACCACGACATATGCGAAAACATCATTCATCTGGTTCTGGCACGGGTCGACGGAGACCCCCAGGGCACCAAGGGTATTTCACTGTTTGTCGTACCTAAATTTCGCATCAATGAGGATAGTAGCGCCGGCGACCGCAATGATGTGAAAACCGTGAACATCGAACATAAAATGGGCATCAA
>JAJFLL010000033.1 GCA_021772695.1 Deltaproteobacteria bacterium | reverse complement strand
ATAACTTCTTAAAAAAGCCGCCCAAAATTTCTTTTAGTTGAGCCGAATCTTTAAAATACCCCATCAATAGGCCTCCTTGATTTTCAAATAGACGTCGTCATAGCCGACTTCGCGCGGGTTAAAAAAACTGGTACCGTCTTCGGTGGCCGCCTGCGCGATGGCTTCCAATTGATCTTCGTTAACACCCACATCGCGCAAGCGAAACTCTAGGCCACAGGCCACATATAAGTCTTTTCTGAGTTGCTTCACATAGGCAATGGCCGCTCGGGCCGCCTCATCGGTATTCAGGAGTCGAGTGTCGATACCGAAGCGCCTTGCGATGCCAGCATAGCGCTCTGCCGCCACTTCTAGATTGAACTCCATGCCAAAGGGCAAATAAATACTATTGGCCAGGCCGTGGGCCACGTGGGCAATGCCACCGGTGGCATGAGACATGGCATGGACCACACCCACCATGGCATGGTCGAAGGCGATCCCCGCCATGTTGGCGGCCACCAACATATTCGAGCGCGCCTCGAGATCGTCTCCCTGTCGCACGGCGCTTAACAAATGATTCTTGATGATCTTGATGGCCTTCATGGCCAAGGCATCGCTCATGGGATTGGCCTGCAAAGAAGTATAGCTCTCGATGGCATGGGTCAAGGCATCCATGCCCGTCATGGCCGTCAATTTCGGCGGCATACTCAAAGTAATTTCTGGATCGAGTAAGGCCAGCGTGGGACGCAAATTAAAATCGTTGAAGGATAATTTACTTTGGGAGGCCTCATCAAAAATGACTGCGGATGAGGTCACTTCGCTACCGGTACCGGCAGTGGTGGGAATGGCGATCAAGGGCTTTAAAGGCTCAGAGATGGTTTGACTGCCGGAATAATCATTCACCAAGTCGCCGCCTAAGCTAAATAAAATATTTGCCGTTTTGGCGGTGTCCATGGCCGAACCGCCGCCTAGGGCGAGTAAGGCCTCGGCCCCCGATGCCATGGCGGCTTCAGCACACTTTTGGACCACCTGAATTTCACTCTTGGGCGGCACTTCGGAAAAACGACCCACCGTTTGGATGCCTGAATTCGCCAAGGCCTCTTGAATGGAATCGGCCAATCCGTTTTGCGCAAAAAAGGGATCGCAAATCAAAAATAGTTTTTGCACACCCAATTGCTCACATTCATGACCAAAATTTTGAGAAATGCCGGCCTGAAACAGGATTTTGGTGTTGAGAAAAAATTGATAAAATTCCGGAATCACAGCCCAACAAGGTAGTCTTAAAGCCCTCTGAGAGTCAACGAGAGTTTGCCCCCACCATCGGGCCATACCCATTTATCTTCCTGCTTGGCCTGTGCGAACACCTGCCGGCTCCATTCTTGCCAGGCAAGTTTGCTTTGCCCCCCATACCCCATCAAGGGAATCAGCCAGAAAATCAAAATGGGAATGATAATGAGAAATCGCATGGCTCGCCTCCGTATAAAGTCTGTATTTACCTTACGAGAGCGCGATTGCATTGGATGCGAAAGCGTAAATTATAAAGTGACGAATTGGGCTTGATACAACACGGGACCGGTGGGCCCGCCCGTTGCAGAACCGCCTTCGGGTTCTAGACTCACAGCGAGGCCATTGCCGTTTTTCATGGCCTCGATCTCTTTTGGCTTCATTTCCCAAGAGGACTTGCCTTCCTTAGGCAGGACACCACAACTTAGAGGAGGAGCATCACCGCCGGGCAACATCCACAACTCGAGGGACTTACCCGAAGGCAGATCGACCTTCCCCATGGCCTTAACGGTCATGCGATGGGATTGAGGGTCGACGGCTACCATAAATTGGGGGGCTTGATCGGAGGCACCGAGCATGGCCACCTGAGTGGGCGCCACCGCCGGTGGCCCCACGGGGGCGCGGGCATAAAAGAATAAAATCAAGGCGGCCGCCGTGGCCATCAAGGCGACGGGGCGCCAGAAGCGCACTGATTGGAAAAAATGTCTCCATAAACCGCCTTCGGCATCTTGGGATTCGACGGCACGCTCAATATGATTCCAGACGTGATTTGGAGGCGTTTCGGGCTTTAGGCCTTCGGTCAGTCCATGAAAACGGTCTTCCCAAAAAGTTTGGGCACGTCTCCATTCTTGCTGGTCGTCTATAGCAGCAAGGGCCTGGGCCCGCTCGGACTCGTCTAGCAATCCCAAAACCCATTGGGCGGCCAGATAACTTCTTTCTTGTGCCGATTCTTGATTCATCGTTCCAGGCATCCTTTGAGGCGTTCCAGACCCCGACGTACCCAAGTCTTCACGGTACCCAAGGGTCGGTCCAGATTTTGCGCCATCTCACTTTGGGTCAGGCCCCGCCAGTAGGCCAAGACCAGGGTATTGCGTTCTTCCTCACTCAATTCCTTAAGGCAATCCTGCAGGGCTTTGGCGGACTGGGACAAGGCTGCTAAATCTAAGGGGCCCGCTTGATGCGCCGCGTGCCATTCCTCTTTGATGCCTTCGGGACTCAAGGGTTCTCGGGAAGATTTTCGTAATTGATCGAGGCAACCGTTTCGCACGATGGTGGCGATCCAACTGAAGGCCCTACCCTTCTGCGGATCAAAATCTGCCGCCTTTTTCCAGATTTTCAAAAAACTGTCCTGCAGGGCTTCTTCCGCCCAATCCTTCCTTTTTAGGATACGCTGGGCTAAGGCAAATAGATGTGGAGCCGTTTGCTCGTAGAGTTTGGCGAAGCTGACACGGTCTCCTCGGGAAGTGGCCTCGAGAAATTCAACCAATTGTGGGTTGGAGTGCATGATTAGTTTTTAAACACGATGCCTTTATCTGCCAAGCCTTTTAATAAGGCCTTACCTTCTTCAAGATACTCCGTGCCGGGCTCGATTTCCATTTCATCGGCCACCTGCTGCAGCAGGGATATTTCATTTAGTGGCCCATTCTGCAGATGCCGGAAGACCGCGGCCACTAGAGGATTGATCTCCATAAACTTTACCTCGAGGGATTCGGGCTCGCGCCAAAGAAATAAAAAATATTCGGCCCGGGGCAACTTATCGGGGTCATGGCGAGTTTCGCTGATAAAATGTACGGGCCAGGTATAGGCACCTAAGGCGTGGGCCGGGTTCAAACTAAGTGAATCTTTGGGACCGGTGACCTGAACTTCAGGGGCAAAGCGCACCCCCACTTCTAGGTACTCGTATTCCATGAGTTCGCCCAACCAAGGATAGGTCTCGCTCAACACATGATCATGGTCTTTGAGGTATTGGGAGGCTTCAAAGGGAAGTTGTCGAATCACTACGGAACGAGGCGGGGCTTCCCGCAAAAATTCCTGCAACACCTGCTGCCAATCCCCATCGGAAAGAATGCCCCGGGCGACGGGACAAATACTCTGCAACACATCTAACATGCCTGAGAATACCAATTCCCGGTAGGTCTGGTACCGGCCTTCCGGCTGGTAATTGGGATCAAAGCAAACTTTTTCCCAGAAGGCTTCGATCTCTTTCAAGCTACTCACTTGGCACCGCCTACGGCGCTAACACCCGCAGCGTTGGCATTTTCAATGATCTGCCGGGCCATGCGAACCTCGGCCAATTGGTCCGGTAACGGAGGCAGATTATTGTCTCGCTCCACGATGACCGCAGGCAAACTGGTCAGGGAGGCCACCCGCTCCAAGATTTTCCAGACGGGATCGATGATGTTTTCACCGTGGGTATCTAGTAGAAAGTCGTCCATGACCCGGTGCCCTGCCACGTGGATGTGCATGATGCGCTCCATAGGCATATGCTGTAAATATTCCTCCACATCGAAACCAAAATTTACCGAATTCACATAGAGATTATTGACGTCGAGCAGCAGGCCGCAGTCGGCCCGCTCCACCACCTCCCGCACAAATTCCCACTCCTTCATTTCCGGTTCACCAGGATGCACGTAACAAGAAATATTTTCGATGGCGAAAGGGAGGTCTAAAACATCTTGAATTTGTTGGATGCGAGGCACCACGTGATTAATGGCCTCTTCGGTAAAGGGAAGCGGTAAGAGATCATGGAATTGGGCGCCCATGACCGAGGAATAACAAAGGTGGTCGCTGAACCAGGCCGGGGAAAAATCTTTGACGAAGGCTCGGACCTCTTTCAGGTAATTCCGGTTGAGCGGTTTTAAAGAACCCACGGAGGTTGAGATGCCATGAAACACGATGGGGTAAACTTCGGCCAATTCTAAAAATTCACGATAGAGTTTGCCGCCGGTGCCGAAATAATTTTCCGGGGCCGCCTCCAGACAGTCAATTTCCGAGGGCTTATATTTAACCAAATCCTCGGAATTTTCCCGACGCAGACCTAAACCCACGCCAAGCCTATAGCCCTTAAAGCGATCACCTTGATTTTTTTTCTGACCTGCCGATGTCTTGCTCATAAATTTGCCTTTATACGCACCGGATAACGAAAAAAAGGCCGGGAGGAAAACCCTCCCGGCCCGAAAACACGAATCAGCTACCGGAGAGGGCTAATCAGCCACAGGAACCGGCGCCACATTTGCCGTCGGCGGCTTTAGCATCGGCATCTTTGGCAGAGGCGTCTTTTTTATCGCCACCACACTTCTTGTCGGCACCGCATTTCTTATCGGCACCGCACTTCTTGTCGGCGTCTTTCTTGTCGGCGTCTTTCTTGTCACCGCCACATTTCTTGTCGGCACCGCACTTCTTATCGGCGGAGCATTTCTTCTCGCCATCTTTGGTTTCTTCTTTAGCGGCGTCCTTATCTTGGGATTCCGCCTGGGCCACTCGATAGCCCACGCTCAATTCGGCAGTCTGAAAAAACTTACCGGTATTGGCAGCGGTTGGGCTAGCGGTCACGGCCAAACCGGGGCCGACCACCATCAAACCGGCCAAAGCCGATCCCAATAGTAATTTTTTATTTCTGCTCTCCTTAGACATAGGATTTTCCTCCATTAGGGTTGTTAAAAACTTACCCCTGATACGGGCCACCAGGGGCTTTGGATGCAGGATTGTTAGGAAAGTTCGATAAAAATGCAACGGAAACTTTGCCAGGCATATTATAGGATTCCCTTGAATTATTAAGAGTTTAGCGAATCGATACACCATCAAGCCTCTAAAATACTACTTAATGTAAATTCTAGTAATTCTATGATAAATATCTATTTTTTATCGGACTTTACCTTAGTAATATCTGGAAAATCCGGCAGGGGAATAGGGAAGTTCCCCGAGAAGCAGGCATCGCAGAACCATTCGTCGTGGTTCTTATTGAAATAAAAAAGATTTTCTACGGAAAGGTAGGCCAGACTGTCACAATTGATGAATTTTCGGATTTCTTCGGGTTCTTGTTGGGCCGCGATCAATTCACTTCGATTGGGAGTATCAATGCCAAAAAAACAGGGCCAGCGGGTGGGAGGGCTCGAGATGCGAAAATGGATTTCCTTGGCACCCGCTTCTCGAAGCATATCGACGATTTTTCGAGAAGTGGTTCCTCTCACAATGGAATCGTCTACCAAAATCAATCGCTTCCCCTTCACCAAACTCTTGGCGGGATTTAATTTGATTTTGACGCCAAAGTGCCGAATCTGATCGGTGGGTTCGATGAAGGTTCGTCCCACATAGTGGTTCCGGATCAATCCCATCTGAAAGGGGATTCCTGATTCTTCACTGTAACCCAGCGCCGCCGGCACCCCCGAATCGGGAACCGGCACCACCATATCGGCCTCGACGGGATGTTCCTTGGCGAGACTGCGGCCAAACCCCTTGCGGGTTTCATAGACTTCCCGTCCGAAAATCTCGGAATCGGGCCGGGCGAAATAGACATGTTCGAAAATACAAAAAGCCTTTTTGGGAGGATCGAGAAAAGGACGATGGGAACTCATGCCCTCTTTCGAAAAGACCAGTATTTCTCCAGGTTCTACCTCTCGCTCGTAGGTGGCTCCCACCAAATCTAAAGCGCAAGTCTCAGATGCAACGATATAGCTATCACCCAACTTTCCCAACACCAGGGGCCGCCAGCCCCGCGGATCGCGGGCCACGATCATTTTAGTTTCGGTGAGAAATACCAGGCTATAGGCGCCTTCCACCCGTTTCAACGAGGCAATGATCCGCGAGAGTAGATCCTTTTCGTGTTGGCTGGCGATCAAATGCACGATAACTTCGGTGTCGGTGGTACTTTGAAAAATGGAACCGTGGGCTTCATACTCACTGCGCAACACCTGAGCATTCACTAAATTACCATTGTGAGAAACAGCGATGCCGCCATGGGAATAATCAAAGACAAGGGGTTGAATATTTTTAGCGGCAGAGGCACCTGAGGTGGAATAGCGCACATGACCGATAGCCATGTTACCGGGAAGTTTGTCTAATACTGGCTCGTCGAAGATATCACCCACTAAGCCCATGCGCCGATGGGTTTGCAAACGACCCTCGCTGACACTCACGATGCCGGCGGCTTCTTGCCCACGGTGCTGTAAGGCATAAAGCCCGAGATAGGCAATACGCGAGGCTTCAGGATGATTGAATACGCCGACAATTCCGCACATAATGAAATTCCTTAGCGGGACAGATTGATTACGCTTCTCCCACTATTTGGGCAAAGCCAGTCTTCCAAACTTGTCTGATTTCCTCAATGGGCAAATCAATATGGGACCCCAATTGAAAGCGCTCGGTGCTGACGTTCCCCAAGCGCTGGCAACTCAGCCCCTGAGCGGCAGCCAATTCGGCCACTACTGCGGCCTTCGAGGCCCGAACGCTCACTATGGCCCGCGCACAGGCCTCACCAAATAAGAGCCCCGCCAATTCCCAGCCCTCGTATTTGGCACCGAAATCAATTTCTACGCCACAGTTCTGGACTGCTCCAAAACAAGATTCGGCCAAGGCCACCGCCAATCCCCCATCGGAAACATCATGGGCCGATTGAAACAGCTCAGTCTGCCAACCCTTGATGAGGAAACTTTGCAAGGCCTTCTCTTGATTAAAATCAAGGGGCGGTGGTGATCCGGCAACTTTTTGATAATAAGTGGACAAAAATTCGCTGGCACCCAAATGTCCCATTAAGTTTCCCACCAAATAAATAGCGTCACCAGGCTCCTTGAAAAAGGCCGTGCCATATTGTTTCACGTCGTTGATACGCCCTACCATGCCAACGGTTGGGGTGGGATAAATGGATTTCCCCTTGGTCTCATTGTAAAAACTCACATTGCCCGACACCACGGGTGTATCTAAAGACCGACAGGCCTCTCCCATCCCCCTCAAGGCCTCTTGAAATTCCCACATGATCTCGGGTTTTTCTGGGTTCCCGAAATTTAGACAATCGGTGACGGCCAAGCCCTTGGCGCCCACGCAAGCCAAATTGCGCGCGGCCTCGGCCACTGCATGGGCCGCTCCCCAAAAGGGGTCTTGAAAAACATAGCGACTATTGCAATCGGCGGTCACCGCCACCCCTTGCTGCAGGCCCTTGAGTCGAAGCACGGCCGCATCGCCACCGGGCAATACCACCGAATTGGTCATGACCATGTGGTCGTACTGGCGATAGACCCATTTGCGAGAACATAGATTGGCCGAACCCAACATCTTTAATAAGACCGAGTTCCAATCTTTTGGTAGCGGCAGTGAGCTTAGATCGAGTTGTTGGCGCGCCTCTAAATCTTTGGGTTTTTCTGCGGGACGGCGATACATAGGCGCCGCCTCTACCAAGGGCGCAATGGGCAATTCACCCACCACCTCATCGCCCCACTTTAACCGCATCATGCCGTCATCGGTTACTTTACCCACCACTTCGGCAGACAGATCCCATTTGGCGAAAATTTTTAATACGGCCGCTTCACATCCGCTTTTGGCCACCAAGAGCATGCGTTCTTGAGATTCGCTCAGCATGATTTCATAAGGAGTCATGCCCGTCTCGCGAATTGGTACTCGGCTTAAGTCCATCTCAATACCGCTGCCGGAACGGGAGGCCATTTCAAAGGAAGAACTGGTCAGTCCGGCCGCCCCCATATCTTGAATACCCACCAAAACGTCTTGCCCCATGAGTTCTAAACAGGCCTCTAATAATAATTTTTCGGTAAAAGGATCGCCTACTTGAACGGTGGGGCGCTTATCTTCACTGGCTTCGTCGAATTCATCGGAGGCCATGGTGGCCCCGTGGATCCCGTCCCGCCCGGTTTTAGATCCCACATAAATGACGGGATTGCCGACACCTTCGGCGAGGCCTTTGAAAATGCGATCGCGATGTACCAACCCCACGGTCATGGCGTTGAC
>JAJFLL010000320.1 GCA_021772695.1 Deltaproteobacteria bacterium | reverse complement strand
TCCCCGCCATCTTCGTCGGCCGCTCCGAATTAAAGGCCATCGATGAAGGCAGATCGCCTGCAGCCAATCGTACCCTAGCGAAGGTGGGATTTATCTTGGGAATCGTGGGGACGGTTCTCTCGCTCTTGGGTACCCTGGCCTATGTGGCGATCATCGTCATTGCCATCATCAGCGGAAACCCCACTCCCAGCACATTTTAGGCCCAAGATATGGGTCTCAAATTAGTCGGTGGTCAAGCCAAGGGGCAAAAACTTAGAGGTCCGCGCAGCGCTGGCATTAGGCCGGCGGCTGCCCGGGTTAGGAAGTCCATCTTTGATATTCTGGGTGACCTCAAAGGCCAAAGAGTTTTGGATCTCTTTGCCGGCACCGGCAGTATGGGGATTGAAACCTTAAGCCGCGGTGCTGAAGAAGTGACCTTCGTCGATGACAATGCCCAAGCGGTAAAATTGTTGTTCCATAATTTGAAGAAATTGGACTTTTTAAAGCAGGCCCATATTCTCCAAGAAAAGGCACAGACAGCCATCAAACGACTGGCCCGAAAAAAACTTCAATTCGATCTCATTTTTGTAGACCCTCCCTATGACAAAGGTCATGTGGAGCGTGCCTTAAAAGTGTTGGACGGTTTAGACCTCTTGGCCGCCGAGGGCCAAGTGCTTTGCGAACATTCGCCCCGGGAATTGCCGCCTTTTTTAAGTAGACTTCAATGCGTCGATACACGTAAGTACGGTCAAACTTTAGTTAGTTTTTTTAAAATCCCATGAGACATACTTCAGCCATATATCCCGGTTCTTTCGACCCCCCTACCCTGGGGCATATCAACCTGGTAAACCGCGCCTTGGGCATTTTTAAGCGGGTGGTCATCGCCGTGGCCACCAACACCACCAAGGCCAGCCTCTTCACCCCCGAAGAACGAGTGGAATTACTGCAATCCATTTTCAAAGATAACCCCAATGTGGAAGTCACCCATTTTCATGGACTTTTAGTGGACTACGCACGAAAACGCGGGGTCGAAGTCTTGCTTCGGGGCTTGAGAACCAACAACGATTACGAGTATGAATTACAAATGGCTTTTTCGAATAAGAGTATCGCTCCAGAAATGGAAACCATATTTCTTATGACCGAAAATCAGTATTCCCATATCTCGTCTACTTTGATTAAAGAGATTGCCTATTTTGGCGGGCCCATCAAAAAAATGGTTCATCCCTTAGTCGAAAAAGCCGTTAGAAAAAAAATCAAGAAACCGAAGCCATGATGATTAAACTGACCCAACGAATCCAAAGGGTGAAACCTTCGCCCACCATTGCCATCACCACCAAGGCCAAGGCCATGAAAGCCGATGGCATCGACGTCATTGGTTTTGGCGCCGGAGAACCCGACTTCGACACCCCCGAACCCATCAAAGCCGCCGCGGTGCGCGCCCTGCAAGAGGGAAAAACCAAGTACACGCCGGTGGGTGGGGTAAATGAATTAAAAGACGCCATCATCGCTAAATTGAAGCGCGACAACCAACTCGATTATACTCGGGAAGAAATCATCACCTCCTGCGGTGGCAAGCACGTGCTCTATAATATCGCTCAAGTGCTCTTTGAAGCGGGCGACGAAGTGATTATACCTGCACCCTATTGGGTCAGTTATCCCGACCAGGTTTTACTCAATGACGCAACACCGGTCATCGTCGACACCCTTGAAGAAAATGAATTTAAGATCACCCCCGAAGCTTTGAACCAGGCCATTACACCCAAAACCAAGGCCGTTGTCCTGAACTCACCGTCCAATCCCACCGGTGCGGCCTATACCCAAGCCGAATTGGCCGCATTGGCCAAGGTTATTGAAACCAAGGATGTGCTGGTGATCAGCGATGAGATTTATGAAAAAATTGTCTATGACGATTTTGTTTTTAGCTCCATTGCCTCCATCAGTCCCGCCATGAAAGCGAAGACCATCATCGTCAATGGCGCGAGCAAATGTTATTCCATGACGGGATGGCGCATGGGTTTTGCCGCGGGGCCCAAAGAAATTATCGCGGCCATGACCAAGCTGCAAGGTCAGGTCACCACCAACATCACCACCGCGACCCAATGGGCGGTGGTCGAGGCCTATAACGGCTCTCAAGACTTTCTTAAAGACTGGGTGGCTGAGTTTCGCAAGCGGCGGGACTACATTTTAGAGCGTCTCAATAAGATTCCCGACGTGCGGTGTTTCAAACCCCAGGGGGCCTTCTATGTGTTCCCCAACATTTCAGCCTATTTGGGTCGTAAGGCCAATGGCCAGGTATTGAAGACCGATTTGGAATTGTGCGATTTTCTACTCGACCAGGCCAAGGTGGCCATCGTCGCCGGTTCGGGCTTTGGCGCCCCCGGTTTCATGCGACTCTCCTACGCCACTTCCATGCAAAATATCGAAGCGGGACTCGACCGCATCGAAGCTGCCTTCAAGCAAATCCGTTGATCAATAAAAATGTGATTTAGCTTTTTGGGCCGGTGATGCCGAACCCTGCCCAGATGCAACAAGGCCCATGAAAGGAATCTCCTGTCGGGCCACCCCTAGCGAACCCGACAGCGCTCCTTGCATGGGCCTTATCTATAATTCCCCGGATCGGAGATTTTTTTCCCTTGCCCGCGAGTCCCTCCCACTTTGGAACCCATGAGGCCTATACCCCTAGCTATAAAGCAAAGGCCGTACCAAGCCACCGAAGAGGGTTCATTTTCTTAAGTCCTTAAAAAATAATAGGAATTTCAGGTAGATATATGGATTTTTTGTACAAAAATCGAAGCATGCCAGGTGTTTTTATACCTGGCTGCTGATAATTTGACGATATGATGGCCTGGGCCCCCTACCTAAGCCTGACTGGCTTAGGCGATGCTGATCGACGCATCTAAGTAGACGTCTTGGATGGCCTGGAGCAATTGCACGCCTTCCTTCATGGGTTTCTGAAAGGCCTTGCGGCCCGAGATGAGCCCCATGCCACCGGCACGCTTATTGATGACCGCGGTTTTGACCGCTTGGACCAAATCATCCTTCCCGGAGGCCCCACCGGAATTGATCAAGCCCGCTCGACCCATATAACAATTGGCCACCTGATAGCGGGTCAAATCGATGGGGTGGTCGCTGCTCAATTGAGAATAAACCTGGTCATGGGTCTTGCCGAACTTTAATGCCGAAAAACCCCCATTATTTTCCGGAAGTTTCTGTTTCACGATATCGGCTTCGAGAGTCGCGGCCAGGTGATTGGCCTGCCCGGTCAAATCGGCGGCCACGTGATAGTCTTTCTGGTCGGTCTTAAAAGCGGGGTTCCGCAGATAGGCCCAGAGGATCGTGACCAAACCCAATTGATGGGCGTGTTGAAAGGCCTCGCTGATCTCCTGAATCTGGCGGCGGCTTTCTTCGGAGCCAAAATAGATGGTGGCCCCAACGGCAACGGCCCCCATATCGAAGGCTTGGTCCACTTGGGCGAAAATTGTTTGGTCAAAGGTATTGGGATAACTGAGCAATTCGTTGTGATTGAGCTTCACAATGAAGGGAATCTTGTGAGCATAGGCCCTAGCCACGGAACCCAAGGCCCCTAAGGTAGAGGCCACGGCGTTGCAGCCCCCTTCGATGGCCAACTGCACCAAATTGGCCGGGTCAAAATAGATGGGATTGGGTGCAAAGGAGGCGCCCGCACTGTGTTCGATACCCTGGTCCACGGGCAAGATGGAGAGGTAACCGGTTTTTGCCAGACGCCCCGTATTGAATAAGGTCTGCAAATTTCTCAAGACCGAATTAGACCGATCCGTAAGGGACATCACCCGATCGATGAAATCGGGACCCGGCAGGCTTAAATGTTCTTTGGTGATGGTCTGACAACGATGATTGAGTAGGTTATCGGCTTGATCTCCTAAGAGCTTGGCGATCTTCTCACTCATGGAAAAAACTCCTGTCAAAACTCGAATTGGGTGTGACCGGGGCTGGGACTAGAGGGTTTTTCCTGGATTTGCAACCCTATTTGAATTTCCACCCTTCAGGCTGATCCGAGAGTTGGCTGGGGCATAACAATTTTCTGCTTCTTGCCGACCCATTTCGGAACAACGTTGGGAATAGTGGGCACAGGGGGTAATTTTATTGAAGGCATCGTATTTGTAGACCTCGATGCATTGCCGAGCGGCCTCATCACAGAGCTGCAGCCTCTCCTGGCGCAACTGGACACAAGTGTCGCTCTCTTCCACCTGGGACATGGAACCTTGGGCCTGGACCTGCAGCGCGAGCAAGCCGATACCAAGAAAGATGCCCCAAAATCCGATCCACTTTAATAATTTAATCTTCATGAATTTACACAAGTTTCTATAACTATGCCGACCCGCGATAGCCTGCAGAAAGTTAAAAATCAAGCAATGCTATATTCAATACGGGAATTTTAGCTCCATGGATGTGAAAGAATCCAGACTGAGAATGGACCTTGAGAAGAGGACTGACTTTATTTAATTTTTACTTTAACAATTAAAGATATCTATTTATTTTCCGGATATATTTGTTTCAACAAACCCGACTCACGTTTGTAAAATCCTTCGGTGTGAAACGAATCTTTTAGACCGAGCAAGGTGTAATCCAGGTGGTGCATCACCTCATGCAATAGGGTGCGCAGGTAGGTCTTGAAGGCCACCACTTGTTTGCGCTTGGCCGTGCGCATCCAGACGGTGATCAGGGGTTTGCCCCCGCTGCCGTCCG
The DNA here is from genome assembly GCA_021772695.1 of Deltaproteobacteria bacterium. GTDB lineage: Bacteria > UBA10199 > UBA10199 > DSSB01 > DSSB01 > JAJFLL01. The sequence goes on along the minus strand of JAJFLL010000320.1, from coordinate 1,516 downwards.
ATTCATACAGGCCGTGCAGTTCGCCCCAATCATGAGAGGGCCGGCGTGCCAATACCTTGACCTTCACCTGGGGCACTTTAAATACCTGACAAAGGGCATCCACCAATTTCTGAGTCAATCGTAGGGTCTCACGCTGATCCTCCGAGACAAGAGCCCCCTGGAGCGCCTGGATGAAGGGCTGGAATTCCTTGGCCCAGGGCAGGCGGACGAAGGTAAGACGATCACTCTCTTGATAAATCTTTTTGTCGCTGGCACTTAGATTTTTATAATAGGCAAAGGGCATGGCCTCTCCCCTCCTACCCCAAAGGCCTTTGCCACATAAACCCTCTCACCGAAATCACAAAAAAAAAGGCCCTTTTGGGGCCTTTTCACCATCACAAAATCTTCCGATCTTAATTGGGTGTCGGTGGATACCCATAAGGGGTCGGAAAATTGGGTGTCGGTGGATAATAAGGTAAGTTTGGCGTCGGGGGGTAGTAGGGCCGGTTGGGGGTCGGCGGATAATACAGCGCCTTATTGGTATTCACCCCTTTGCTCTGGACTTGTAGCAAACCGCGAGATTTTAAGAGCTCACGAAGTTGGACCACACAATCGTAGTCTTCATCGCTGGTTCTTTGGTCATCTCCTTGCTGAGTCAGACAAATGGAATCGACCGCTTGGGCAGCCTGGATTCCCAACCCCATCGCCAAGGCAAAACACAGGAAACTACTTAAGATGATTATTCTTTTCATATTATCTCCCTCTCATCGTGCGTAAGAAGGAAAAGCAAAGGATATGCCAAAACGATAAAATGAAATTAATTCATATTTTTCAAATAGTTATAAAGAAGATGAGAAATGCTGGCTTGGGGAAAAGGCTGTGGAAAACTTATCGAAATCGAAGATATCTTTAAGGAAAATCAGAATTACTTTTATTTATTGGGGGATTATAGAAAATGATCAAGCCTAATGGCTTTTTGACGTAATGGGTATTAAATTACTCGCCCGCGGAACCATGGCTTGGAGGTAGGTCCATGGCCAAGCGAATGCCGCCGGTGCCGTCCCAAATGGCCTTTTGATTTAGGATGTAACGGGAGTTGGGATTGAAGTTGGCCCCTAAATGCAAGGTGATGCTACCACCCGATAAAAAGACCACACCATCCTCAGCCACTGTCGAGGTGAATTCTCGGATATTCCCAAGCAAGTCCCTGACGCCATGCAGGGATTGGTCGCGATAGGAACCCATGGGATGGGTGCCCACCGGCTGTGGAGCTGAGTCATCGGCAATTTCAAAGGATCCGCGGGTCACCACATAGGCATCGGTCAGCGGACCATTGCCATAGGGGAAGCGCCAATCAAAACCGTTTCGCGCCACCATTTCTTTTTCATCGGCGGTAATAATTCTAAAGGTCCTGCCCTCTTGTTGCGATCGCCAAGCGGCGAATTCTAAGGCCATGGCAAAATTAATTCCTGCCACCGGTTGGTCGGCATGGATCTCAGCCCCGAAGGGATCTTCATGGGAGGTGGGGTCAACTAAA
>JAJFLL010000319.1 GCA_021772695.1 Deltaproteobacteria bacterium | reverse complement strand
TGGAGGGCTCCGCGAAGACCAATCGACCGTGATAGAAAACCAAGGTAATCAAGATCACCCCGGTCACCCAGGTCCATAGCGCACCCCAACGAAACCAAAATAAGGCGCGAGGCAGTAGTTCCGGAACCACCTTTTTCTTGGTCTCGGCGTCCATGGTGGGGGCGAAGGCGGAATTCACCCAATTGAAAAAATAAAGGAGCCCGATCCACAAGATTCCAAAAAAGATATGAAACCATCTAAAGACGGACTGTAAGATATCGGTTGTTTCCATGATCAACTCTCCTTTCGGCGGGGTACAGGGGGCACAACACACGGTTTGGCTTAGAGGACTTTATGAGTGTAAGCGCTCGTGATTTCAAGGAAAATTTACCTGGACTCGGGAGGGACCTCTTGATCCATCTGTCTTATCTTCCGGGCACGGCCTTTGAGCCGCATGATATCGTGACGAAAATCTGAAGAAAGGCGACCCATTGATTTTTCATTCTTGAGGTCTTCGAGGGTCACGCGGTGCGGACGACCCCAATTAAAGACAGCATTGGTAGGAAAAACCACGGGGGCCTTGGGCAAGACAAAATAGGGATAACGCAAATAAGGTTTAATGAAATTTTTCACGAGGAAATCGTTATTGATGATCCAGAACTTGATAGTGTGGTCGATACCATCGTGACCGACTGGAATGATATTCACCGCTTCTTGTTTGGTTTCATGGAGATATTCTTTGGCGATGCGCAAAAATCCTTTGTGAAATTTTACGATGTAGTCTTGTTGCACGTAATGCTTGATGAAGTCCATGCCCTCGGGAAAGAGCATGATGTGGTTTTTTTTAAGGGCTTCCTTCCCATTCTCCACACTAATGGGCACACATTGTGCCGTCTTAAAAAGTTCACGAATAAAAGGCAGGCGAAAGGCTTCTTTGTAGACCAAAAAATTAACGATCCCCAGGTCGTGAACTAGGAAATTATAGCCGATAATCCCGCCCTCTAAAGTATTGGCGTGATTGCTGATCAAGATCACCTTTTCGCCCGCGGCCACCTCTTTGACTTCATTGAAATGCCCCACGTGCTCTACCTTAAAATAATAGTCATGCAATAGCTTCAACCAGTGCCGGTGCATGTAATAATATTTTTCTTTGATGGGCTTGGTGTCTAAATCGAAAGATAAAAACTTTTTAACTTCATTGGTAGAGGGCAGCACGGATTCAAGGGCCTTAACGGGAGATTTGATGAATCCTTCGAGCAAATGGGTCAACTGAGACATGAAAATAAACCTCGGTGCAGTTTCATTTTGAAATAATCAATTTTTCATGGACCGTACTAGTGGAAGTGGCGGCATCATAGATAGGTTAACGCAAAAGCACAAGACGCGGTGTGTAAATTTCGAAGAATATATCGTGCCAAAAAATATTTTTTAGAAAAAAAAGTTTTTGAAATTTTGACGCGAGGAATTGCGTCAAAAAAATTGTGGATAAGTCGAAAAAAAGGCCGGCCCCCCAGTGGACCGGCCTTCAACTCCTCTTGTCCCCTAGCTAAAGTCTTAACCCAAAGCGTCTTTAACCAGGGTTGCCGAGAGGTCCGCCGCGAGCCCATGGGACGAATCCAACTCGGAAATCTCACGAAACCTTCTCACCTCGCTCAGCAGGGCCAAGCGAAACAGGCAATTTTGCCGATCCAGGTCCATGGCTTCGGGACCGGAGAGAAAGATGCCTTCCAAGACATCCCAGTCTTCGCCTTCAACACGAGCTTCCCATGGATCTTGTTTGCGTTTCATGAGGACCTTTTCCTTAAAAATCTTACCCGAAACCTTGGCTTCGTTGCCTAGGTTAAAAGCAAAGTCCTTGCCAAAATTTGGCTAAAATCATTAAAAAATTATTTATTAATTTCATATAGTTATATATTGTACGGAATAAATTTGGCGACAATTTTCCCCATCACCCCCTTTGGGGGTTCAAGACCTGAGGCCTGGAGTCTCCTTTAAAGGCTCAATCCGGAAAAGCGAAACACCCCTTCGGGGCTAAAAGTCAGGACATCCCCGGGAAAGAGGATGACCCAACGACCGGGAGGTACCGCCAGGTCGTTGACTAAAATCATGCGGCCGTCCCCCAGGACCTCGAGCAGGTGGGTGCCATCTTCGAGGCGGGTGATTTTTACATAGGTGTCGGGATAATCGGGGCGGGCCAACTCCCTTCCTCCCAATAAGACGGTTTTCGTCCCCGAGGGTAAGCGCAAGGTCTTTACCCCATCGAAAGATTCCTGAATCTGGGGCCGGGAACTCAAAGGTACGGTGGCTGGTGGGGGCTGTGACGCGGAAGCTCTTGGCGCCAAATTCTTCCAACCTTGCCTGAGGCTTTGGGACATGCGCCGCCACCATGGCAGCGAGATTTCCCGGGGTGGAGGGGTTATGAGCACCGTTTTTTCAGCGGGCAGAATCATGGTGGGCATATCGCCGAGTTTGACTTGCAACCATTGCATGACCGTTTCGTAGTCTTGCAGGGTTTCGCGACTCAGACTTCCCGCATGCAATTGGCCACGCCGCACTTCGGTTACCGGATCCATAAACCCTTCGCGCAATACCCGCAGCTCCATTTTGCCATGTTCGGTGGCGCTTGGCGGGACCTGAGTGCCCAGGCGCACCAAGCCCCGCTCCCGGTAGAGGTGGAGTTTTTGCACGCTCCAGCCTTGGGGTGCTGCCGCATAAATCACCTCCAAGGTATCGCGGAGCAAAGGGCCTTCGGGAAAATCGGCCAATAGTTCTCGGTGCCACTCTCGAGGCTCGAGGGTTTCAGCCACGCGGTAGGCCAAGGCCATGCGCTCCGATGTTGGGATGCCCTGCCGAACGCCCCGTCCGGAATGCCAGAGGGCGGTCATGGCATCCAGGGGGCGACCGCCCAAATAGGCACCGTTGCCGGCCAAGTGATGGTCAAACCAGAGCACCGCCTTGGTATGGGGATCCATCAAGACATCCACGGGCGCCCCCGGTCCCTTGGGCTCTGGATAAACCCCGCGATACTTTGGTTCCCTGCCCGGATGCTCGGACAGCGATTGCAATCGCCCCTCGCCATCGAAAAATAAGCGCACCCACCGGGCGGGACTCTGGACCCAGTGGTCCCGGGTGATACGAAAGCCATCGATCTCTTGACCCAAAGGAGGAACCTCGGGTCTAGGCCCCGGCTCCCAATCGCTCAAACGTTTCGCATTGGCCTCTAATCGTTGGGGGGTTAAACGGGTGGGGTCTCCCGGCGGCAGTCGTCCCGGATTCACCAAGGTATTTAAGGCGCGCTGATCGGTGAGGGTCTTGGCCTCCGGAGGCCTCCGGTGTCCCGACCCCTTCGGCGGTGGTCCTTTCGGCCCCGATCTCCCGCTCATCATCAAGACCGATCCGGGAAGGCTCATGCCCTCGGTACCGAAAGCGGGCCGCCATTCCCAGGGCACCCAATTCTCATAAAATTTCGGGTTTCGCTCTGGAGTTTTGGGGATTTCTTGTAGAATGCCTCGGGCCGCTCCTCCTCCCAATCGTAAGGAGATTAAAAAAACCAAGCGGTCGAGCCAGGCCTCCTGACTAAGGGCCTGCTCCCAAGACTCCGCAAGGACTTCTGGCCCCGACCCCAGGTGATGATAGGTCCCTTCGAAGATTTGCCAGGTGGTGAAGGCACCGTATTCGGTGGCAAAGCTTCCCATGTCTCGAAGCCCCGGACTCCAATGCTTGCCACCGAGCTGTAAAAACTTCTCCTGGGTACCACCCAAAAAATAAAACATGGCCGCCGTCAGCAAGATTTCTTCGCCCAAGTCCCAAGCGCGGTCGGTAACGTTACCGCCAGGCGACCCAAAGGCCGGCTGATCCAAGACAAAAGAACTCAGGCCCCGATGGGTCAAGACAAAGGTAGTGGATTGCGCCAAGAGTCTTAGGCCTAATTGGCGGGAGCTTTGGGTACCGAGGGTGACTAAGGTTCCTTCGCTCAATCCCAGGGCGCCGGTGACATACCCGGCAGACAGCGCCGAGAGGATCACCAATAGGGTGCCCACTCCGTAGCGCTGAACAGCGGCATCCACTTGATAAATTTGCAACAACTCGGCCAGCTGCGGGTCGGTTTCCAGATCACGAAATTGCGCGAAGGCCGCACCCATATCGGTGGTGGTGATTCGATCGGCTAAGCGAAGATAGGCATCTCGGCGTCGTTGGAACTCCTGGTGATTCTCAGAATGATAGACATCGGCAAAGATTGTGGCACCCACCATGAAATTAAACCATCGATCGCCCCACCCCACCGTATCGCCCATGGCTTCGTATTCCTTGGCCCGCTCTCGGGCCCAATGGCCTAGGACCTTTTGGTCGAGATGATGGGAGAAGTTTTTTAGCTCCTGCCATCGTTGCTGCCACGCCGCCACCGAGGCCCCAGGTTTTATCGCGGTGAGTTCCTTGAGCCGGGTGCTCGCAAGCTGCCCCTGAGGTTTGTACCCTTCCTTGGGCAATGCCTTCATTCGATCGCTTAGCAACAATTCCCAGAAAAACAGTTCTCTGGAGCTAACGTCCTCCCAACGGTAGACCACCTCAGCCCAAGTCCAATCCTTGGGGTCACCCCATTCCTTGAGTTGTTGTTCCCAATCCGCTTGCCGCCGGCGCCATTGGTCCTCCCCGGGGGACACCCATTGCCGGTCCGGCAGGGTCCCGGGTCCATCTGAGAATTGCACGGTGATCATGGGACGCTTTGGCTCTTCCTCCTGATGCACCTGCTGAATCTGCCGATGCAAATCTGCCTGAGCCCGCTCCAGTCGATCCTTTATCCAAGTCTTCATGGCCGCTTGCACCTCGGGCGGGGGAATTTCGGCCAAGGAATGCCCTTCAAGCCAGGTCTGCAGACTCAGGGCAGGGAGAAAATTGGGAATGGTGGTGGACATGGTCCCTCCGGAATGGGGGACCCTCGAGATGACGCCGGGGAAATAATCCGTAGAGGCCTTATCGTGGTCCCAATTCCCAAGTTGCCCGGGGGTGTTGGGTGGCCTTTTTTTCCCGTTGAAATTGCCGGTCCAGGGCGCTACATCAAGCCTCCGGTTTTTTCCGGAATAGAGGCGTATAGCTCAGTTGGTTAGAGCGCTGCGTTCACATCGCAGAGGTCTGCGGTTCAAGTCCGCATACGCCTACATTATCTCGGGGCGGGATTGGTCCCGCCCCATGCTTTCCCCAAGCCAAAGGGCCAAAGTGAATCCAGTAACAGCCCTCCAACCCAAGCCCGCCCAAGTAAAAACCGCGTTGCAAAAACTTAGGGTCCTCTACCCCGATGCGCGCTGTGCCCTGCATCACCACAACCCCTTCCAATTACTCATCGCAACCATTCTATCGGCCCAATGTACCGATAAGCGGGTCAACATGATCACACCCGCCCTGTTTAAACAGGCGCCCACGCCGAAAAGGATCCTCGCCCTGGGGACTCGGGGCCTAGAGAAGGCCATCGCCAGTTGCGGACTCTACCAAAGCAAGGCCAAAAACATCTTGGCCACCTGTGAGAAAATATTGCGAGAACACGAGGGCCAAGTTCCTAAAACCTTAGAGGCCCTGGTGAAACTACCCGGCGTGGGGCGAAAGACCGCCAATGTGGTGTTGTCCAATGCCTTCGGCGTTCCGGCCTTGGCCGTGGACACCCATGTCTTCCGAGTCTCCCAACGCCTGGGGTGGGCTAAGGGCAAGACCCCAGAACAAATCGAAAGACAGTTGATGGCCCACCTACCCAAGAAAGACTGGATCGAGGCCCATCACCTCTTGATCCATCACGGCCGCAACCTCTGCATCGCCAGGCGCCCCCGCTGTGAGCGTTGTCCTCTAACTAGGCAATGTCGCTATTTTTCCAAGGAAATTTCCAAATAACTCTATGAATTTCTTTTAGTTTTAATGCAATCAGACAACCTTTGCCGCAAAGAGACGAAAATATAAAGGATTACGACATTTAAATAGAGGGGGCGGGGGCCCAATAATTTTTTACTCCAGAAAAAGGCAGTGGTTATGCGGAAACCCTCATTTTTAATCCCTCTTCTCACCCTCAGTATCTTTGGCCTCTCGGGCATATTATCGGTCCAAGCCGCGTGGCCTCCCCGACCCGAGTTGAGTGATAGTCTCATTGATGATGCCGTGTATCGGCGACCCGATTTGGGTTCCCTCCTCGATCCCGATGATTCCACACCACCTGAGGAAACTCCTCCTGAAGAAACACCACCCGAAGGCGAAGATCCCCTGAGCCCCATTGGATTTATCTTAGACGGAAATGACTATTTAGAGACCCGCTTTACCGGAGACCTCGGCCTCAGCATCAACGGTCACCAATACACTGCCATCAAGTCTGATACCCATTTGGTATTTTCTTTAGAAACCTTGAGCCCTGCCGCTCAAGAAGGGGAAACGCCGCCACCGAGTGCGGCGCCCATCTACTATGTGGGAATCAAGACCCCCGCATTGGGCCATTACCAAATCTTTTTCAGTGATTTTGACCCGGCTCAATTCCGGCTTTCGCTGACGGTAAAATCCCCCTACGTCAATGAAACCATGGAACTGAATCCCGCCTCCCTGGTCAGTTTTCAGGCCAATGATTTACGGTTATTGCGCTATGGTGGTACCGAGGCCCCCGAAGTTGGGCTCGGACCTACCGAAGAGACACCCATCGCCAATGGTGAAGTGGTTTATATCGTTGAAATGAACGGTGACCTCATGGTGGCGGCCCGCGCCAACCCCATGTTTGCCGACGATCCGGTCCCGGTCCCCCAACCGGAGGCCAATCCTCAAAATAACCAGCCCAATAACGTCAACGTCCCCACTGAAACCGTGAATACCGATACCAATCTACCCACCGGTCCCGTCGGAGCCGTAGGTGCCGAGTTTGGTGGCAGCGGTTGCTTCAGTCAGTTGCAGCCCCTACCTCTAAGCGGTGATTTCTTGATCTGGATGGGCGCCTTGAGTGTGTTCCTGGCCACTTTTTGGAAGCGGCGTTAATTTAAAGTCGAATGAGTTCCGGAATCCTTTTCAAAACGTCACCGCCCAAATCCGTCCAGAACAACTGATCCTTCGCCGCGGCAGCTAAATTGGGATACCCATACATTTGGATCTGAACTTCCATGAATTGGCGGATTCTCAAGACTATTTCCAGTTTTTCCGGAGCCCCCGCAGGCAGCGAAGACTCCTTTAAAAATTCTGTCAATAATATCTCAGCCTCAAGATTTAGATCCACTTCAAGGTAACCTGGCTCCAGGTGTTTTTTCTTAAGGCTCTTAAATTCGGCCACCAAATCTCCTTTAAAGGCCGCTAATTGTTCGGGGGTCCCATTGCCATTTCGACGAAAATCGCTGCCATCCTTATAGGCCCCCACATTTCGGTGTACCACCTCCTCTATTTCCAATCGGGAAACCTCTAATCCCTCACTCCGCAACTGGGCTTCTACTTCGCGAACCAGCCAAGCGGCCTGGCGATTGTAGCGGCGATTATCACCCATGAAGTCAGCGATGGCCCGTTGGCGATTCGGGGCAGTTCCAATGGAGTGTGGAGGCCTTTGATCCCAGGGCATCAATGCTTCGACCCCTTGGGGAATCATTTCCTCGGCCTCTCTGAGCAAGGGCGCGACCCGGTCTTTCCAGGTCTTTATCATGTTTACCACCCTAGTGAATTCGCGGCCCACTGCAGCCGGGTCCCGAGAATAATCCCCGAGTTGGCTTTGCCGCCCGTCGATTTGTTCCAAGTGGAAATAAAACCGAGTCCCATCCGGTAAAATCAATACCCGATTTTCTTGGAATCCCTTTTGGCGGAAGGTTTGAATTTCTCCGCCTCCCTCTTGAAGAGCGACCGTGCCCCGTTCCATGGCCGGTAGATCCCAAACCACTAACTCGTGAAATATTTTTCCCAAGACTCGAACCTGTTGGCCCAATTTGGCCAAGGTTGACTCGGCTAAGGCCTGGTCGGCCACCGATGAACCTGGATCTGACTTGATCCGATGCAAGCGCCGCATGGTTTGCACCATGGAACGAATTTCAAAGCCGTAGGCATCCACCTCTTCCACCCCATGGCCATGTTCTTGGCCATACTGACGACGCACCATTTGGCCCCATGCCGAAGTGCCCTCGATGGCATCCTCTTTCCCAGCAACGAGACGTATCCGTATGGGCAACCTCGACTGCGCCTGGAGCGGGCCTAAACCTTCTGGACCCTGGGGCAGCCCAAGTAGGTCTTGGAATTCGATGAGTTTTAATAAATGGCCGGTATCTTTTCTGATGGCTTGATCCCGAAGGAAGTGGCGAATTTCATGGCCCCCACCGGTGGTCAAATGGGGAGAGGTCAGATTTTCCCATGGCAAACTTATATTCTTTTCATTGGCATGGGCCAGCCGAGCCACGTAATCCTGCGTAGAAAAAATCAAGTTGGGTCCGTTACCCTGTGGACCTTTCAGGGCCCGTGCCATTTTCGAAAGCCAATGCTTCGAGGCCCCCTGGGCCTCAACCTGGATGTGACAATCCTGTCCCGCTTGCTCCTGAACCCTAGCCTGGACCCCCTGTTGATTTAAGTATTCCACCACCTGCTTGGCAACCCGTCGGTGGTCCTGAGCAGAGGAATCAAGGCGCAACTCGCTGAGGCCTTTCATTAAATCAACGGGTAGGGGTTTTTTTTCGGCATCGGAAAGACTTCGCTCCACCGCAATGCGCGTCGAAATCTTTTTTTGCTTAGGACTAAGCTCATAGGCCTGCTTCAGATCCCGCACATGCATCAAACTTTGAAGAACAGCCGTGTCCATGCCCGACGCGGGTTTTCCTCCGGTCTGGCTCAGGGCGTAGGCCGCCACCTCGACTTGGGCACCTCCGGACTCGGCATCGTAGGCCTTCAGGGTGATGCGGGCGATTTGACTGCGAAAGTGATGGATCTCGGCCGCCAAGGTTTGTGGGTTGCCTCTGGAACTGGAGCTCCCTGAGGCATGGGCAGAGCTTAAAGTCTGCAACAAACGGTATCCGCTTTGAATGGCCCGCTCCCAACGCCTGGCCTCTCGCTCTCGAACTTGTTGGGGATTGTATTTGCGCAAGGCCTCTTGCCTGGCCTTGGGACTATCCAAAAACACCAGGTAATAGCCCAACAAAGTATTGCGATTTTCCAAGCTGGTGGGGGTCAAGCCAGTTTGCTCCGGCGAGACCGGTAGGCGAAACCCTCCTGACTTGTCGGCAAAGCGCCTTTGCACGGTAGCCCCCTGTACTAAGATTTGTTCGATCAATTGCCGAAAGGCCGTGGGGTTTTTTATTTCGTAATGGGCCATCATCCGGGTCTGCCGTTCCGGGCCCAATAGTTTTAGGACATAGTCTATCACTTCCGCTGGTGGAGAAACCGATTGGGCCACATGGGTGATCTTGGTCATGGGCGAGACAAAGGTTTCCGGAGCCGGTTCCGTCGGTTTGGGAATCGCGGCTTCCCCTTGGGCCTGGTGCTCAATCATGGCCTTGAGTCTTTCATGGGGTCCACCCCGACGGCCCAATTGCTGACCCGCGGGGGTCTTGATAAATTCTGCGAATTGCATCACCTTTTCTTGCAAATAAAATACGGCCCGCATGGGATCCACTTGATCGACACTGGTGACCTCGCGTCCTAACTCGCTCAACTTGCCTTCTCGACTCGCCAATTCAAAAGCAGCACCTCTCAAGGCATTTTTTTCCTGCATGCCCAATTGATTGCGATACCGAAAATTGCCCAATACCTTGGCCAAGGCTTGGTAGGCCAGGCCGCCACCGGCCAGTAGATCCATGTGCAATACCCCGCCGGCCAACTTCTGCCCCCACCAATGTTTCATGGAACGGGGTGCTTGAGCAGCTAAGGCAAAAGGATTCGCGGATCTGGCCTCGGGTACCTGAAGCCAGACCCGTTCGGTTCCCACCGTCATTTCAAATAAACCCGGAGTGACCGGGTGCAGGTCGGCGCCTAGATTTTTTAAGATCTCGAGGCCGCGTGGATCGGTGGAATATTGCTTGGCCCCCTCGGCCACTAATTTCACCTGAGAAGCCCCAACCAATTCCTTGGCACCGGCCAAGTCTTGATAGGCCTGTTCTAAAGCCGTGGGGTTTTTTAGAGATATGGGAAGTTCCCGTAAGAACTGGGCCCGGGCCTCGGCGAGTTCAGTAAACTTTAAAAAGAACTTTTGCCGCCGGGCAGGGTCTGCGCGGTGGGGTTCGCCCCATACGGATTCTAAATACCTACCCATGGCATCGCTTAAGGCACGACTCTCATGTTCGATTTGCTGCCATTGGGCAAATTTCTTCTCGCCCAAGACCAGCCGTTGGGCCTTGGCACTGCTATAATGCAAGAGCGGTCGGCTGATACCATTTCCCAATTTCATGCCGAGGATAAACAGGGCCTGATGTTGTAAATTTTCCGTGGAAAACACCTGCTCGGCCACTTGGTCGGGAGCGAATTGTCCTTCCAGGGCCAAGCGCAAGTTGCCTTCCACCAAGGTCCAAGCGCTCATGGCCACATATTCGGTGCCCCAAAGTCCCATATGGTGCAAACTGCGGTGCAACGCCCCCGCATTTTTTAAATATCGGGCCACATAGGCACTGGCCTCAGGGCCCACCAAGGTGATTCCGGTCCGTTGGGTAAAAGCAGAAAGGATCGGCGCCGCGCTACGATTGCCATACCATGCCATGGCCTTTCCCAAGGCCCCGAGGGTCGCAATAAAAAATACCAGATCGCGAAAGTGTTCCCCCGTGGTTTTGCTCGGAGCTTCCCCCACATATTTCAGCGGGGTTAGTAGCTGTTCCACCCCATAACTGGCCCCCCCCAAGGCTACCAGGTGACTGAAAGAACCGGCCTTGAAAAGAGAGACCCCGCGCAACATCCCTGCGCCCCGCGCGCCCGCTACGATGGCCGTACCGGCACCGAAACTGGCCACGAGAATGGCCAAATCCAGGGTCAGGCCCTTCCACATCTGAAAGGATTGTAGACTCTCGCTATTGCGTTTGGCCTCCTGACTCGGGCCGCCTGCGCTCAAGCGTTGGAATTTGGCATAGGCTAATGCAACCTGATTTTGGGCAATTTCGTTTTTTAACAGGGATTCATACTGAACGATGAGGTCTTCGATGGAAGCCGTGGAAAATTCGGCGGCAAAGACTTCTTTTCTCGCCTCGAGAAATTGATCTCGAATGGTCTCCAGATTTTTTATTTCACCCTTTATAGCGCTCCTCAAGTCGAGAGTTTGCTGGGATAAGGCCACCGGGCGGAGAGTGTTGAGCAGTTCCGCCAGGACTTCCTGCGGGTTCGTGTTGGTAAAACTCAGGTCGAGGTCTTGAAACCAAACTTGCTGGGCCGCTTGGGGTTGGCGAGATTGGAGCCACTCGGCCACGGTACCGACAAAGTGATTGCGCCGGGCATGCAGCAAAAAGGTAGCCGCCTGAGCAATGGCATCGGCTAACGGCAATTCGTCGCCCAGGACTTGGTCATGAAGCACCTGAAGGGTCGTAAGATTATCTTGGAAATAGCCGCCTTCCAGGTATTGGCTAGCGGGCCGCACCTGGTTTTGCGGATCGGCCTGATACTCGCTTTCACTTTGGGCCACCGACCCCACCTTGTCTTGGTTATTGTAATAATCGGTGAGGACCTCGCTGTTTTCAAAGGGTCCACCGCTGGCACGATCAGGGTGGTCGGGAAGTTTACCAAAGGGATTTTGCAATTCTTCGAGCTGAACACCCAAGGCCCGCAAAAAAGGAAGCCACTCGGGATGCTCGGCGATTTCATCTTCTTGCCCAGCCAATTGTCCGCTCAGGTCTTCACTAGCCTTCCGCACTTGATTCCAGATTTCCTGAAGCGCCGCTTGTTTTGCGCCGGCTTCTAATTGGGCGTCCCCATGAACCTGTTGGGCAGCCCGCGCTAATTCTTGAAACTCCAACCATTGTTGCCCGCTCGCCATCACCTTCTCTTGGGTTCGGTCCCGCGTCTTGGCAGGCAGGTCACCTTGCTGCCTTTGAATCAATGAAAAGAAATTCTCATACCGGGCCGCTTGAATCGTCTTCATTTCATCGGCCATGATTTTTGGTAATGCAGCAAGGGTCTGGGCCTCTTGACCTGGTGTCGCCAACACCCGAGAACCGACTCGATTGTATAGCACCGCTTCGCCCGCTCGCAATTGCCGGGCCCATTCGGGATCGGATATTAATTGGGCCATATAGGTCTGCACATAAGCCGATTCATTTAAGACCTTGCGGGGCGTGGCATCAAAAAAGCATGGGTCTTCGGGTCGCAGCAATTCCATGTCTGAAGGACTGGACTCAGGCACCTCACAAAAATAGATCAATTGATCCCGGTCCAGGCCTTGCGCGACGATGGGGTGATGCAAACTGCGTTTGAGGTCGACCCATTGGGTTTTTTGTTCGAGGTGAGCTACAAATTTCCTCAGGCTAAGATAATGTTCCCGGGCTTGGGCAATGGTTTCCTGCTGGCCAGTGCTTAGCGCCAAGACCAAGCGTCGCATCACCCACCCCACCAAGGGAGGGCGAGTTTCCTCCAAAGGGGCCAAGCCATTGGTCGCCGGTTCGCGAAAGTGAAGCGATCCCAAGGCTTTCAGCAGGCTAAGACCTTCGTCAAATTGCAGCACCGCTTGCAGCCATACTTGCGGCTCGACTTGGGGGTCCTCCCCCAAAGCCTGCAGGGTATGGATGCGGTCCACCAATGCTTGGTGGTGATCCTTTGGTAAATTTAACCCATCCAAATCCTCCACCAGCCCCTCCAACACCGATCCGGAATCCATGGGTATAGGAGTCGGCGGGTTCAGCTGGCCGGTCAAAAATTGCTGGGCGGTATTCCGATCGGGAACCTTCACGTCGGCTGGCTTGGATATTTCGGCCTTGGCACTACCGGTGGCCGGTGGCCCTAACAGTTTCCAAGCCCAGGCGGTTAAATCGGGTTTTGTTTTCAATTCAGACATGAGGTCCCTCCATCTCGAGCCAAGCAGCAGGCTCTACTGGGATCTAGGGTTACAAGGGCCGTGCCAAGATATGTTGGTATTTTATTAATAAAATTAATAAGTTAAATAAAAATTCCCTAAGGGAATAGGGAGGGAACACCCCGAGTGTCTGATTAAAAGACAGCTTTGTTCGGCATTAGATAGGAGGGGAGAAAACAGGGAGCGGGTTAAGGACCCAACACCCAAAAAACGGGGAATTAAAATCCAAATTCCAATTGGGCAACACCTAAGGAACCCAGGGCCACAAACACGTCTTTGAATTTATTGGCCAAGGCCACGTCGCGAATCTCACCTGAAAGTTCCCGTGAAGTGATTTCAAAGGGACGGGCCGGATTACTCAGATTCATGGCACTCAGGCGATTGCCGCCAAGGGGCACAAAAAGATAGAGGTCGTCTTGAGTCAATGCCATGCCCGGTGCCTTTAGGCCTTCTACGGTTTCCACGGCCTTGAGCCCGGTTAGGGTACCATATTCTTGCATCTGAAATTTTTCTAAGATGCCGAAAATTTTAACGATCACCTGCCGGTTTGCGGGGTTGATGAAAGAGGCCAATAACATTTTCCCGTTGTGGGCCAGGAGCAAACGATCGGCAAACCAATCCTTGCTGCCCAGACTCATGCGAGCCACAGGATTCTTCGTCTGTAAATTTACTGCGATCACCCCTTCGGTGCCACTGGCCAAAAAGGCCCCCTGACCGTCTTGACTGAACACCACATCCCGAGCATCGGGTAGGGCAATGAGTTCCATCGACTTGGCAAAATCTTGCTGCAAAAAGGCGGAAGCTGTGGTCTCTTTTGGTTTTTGCCACAAGGCCAACCCCGCTCCACCCAAGGCCCCGGCCACCCGAGAGATAGCTATTCCCACCTTGAGCCCAGCCTCATCGCCGCGCAGGGCCACACCTAAGGGGCGCAATTCACCCTGTTCGGTTTTTAATCCCAATACCAACTTGGAGGGGGCCCCAGGGGTTTCGCCCGAGAAGGCAAAGAGACTCAGGCTACCTTCCGCTTGTCCCACCGGAACCGCTTGGGGATCTTCTACTAAATTCAAAACGGCGGTGAGGTCTTGCTCCGTTGCGACCGCCATGGCCGCGGGAAAGACCCCCGGTAAATTATGAGTGGAGGTGATTTGTAATTGGGGTCCCTGTAAGCGGGCCAAGGCGCCGCCGGCCAAGGTGCCTTCATCGCCCACCCACAAGTTGGATCCATCGCTGCTGGCTTGCACCCAGGAGGCGCTCAAGATGCCAGGAATATTTTGGGACTCTTGCACCTGGTAACTCTGAGGCGGGCTTCCCTGGGCTTGAAATTTCAAGACCCGCAATTGGTTGCCGTCGGCGATGAGGGCCACGGGAGTATCCTCGATCTTGCCAGTGGCAAAGCCAGCCAGGGAAATAAAATTCGGAGCCTTGGCAAAGTTCAGCGGCAAGAGTTTTTCCCGACGGAGGTCATACAGGCCTAAGTGGATCTCTCCCCCAGAAGTCAATTTGAGCATGGCCTGCTCGGTTCCCGGAATCACATAGGCCGCCTCGACGGGACCGCCCTCACCCACGGTGATTCGGCGTTCTTGCCCCAAGCGGCCTCCCGGAGCGATTTCGAAGATTCGTATTCCGTAATCCTGACGACCTTTGGTGGTGCGGTCTTTTCCGATGGTGGCCATCAAGAAATTTTTCTTGTCGAGACTATAGGTTTGTAGGGCGGTCACAGAACCACCAGAGGGGACACTGGCGACCGGTTGCCCCGTGCTGAATTCGATGGTTTCGATATTGTCTTCGTCGGCCACAAAAAGGTTTCTTCCCAAATAGGTCATGGTGCGAGGATTCCGCAGCTGGGTACTTAATGCGGATTTCAGTCGCGGTTTCTTGGGATCGCTCAGGTTCCACAATTCAATGTTGCGCTCCAACAAGGCAAACACATAGGGTTGATCTTCTAATACGAAGGGCACCACACGATGAATCTTCATGCCCATCATGGACAATCGAGTGGAATGGAATGCGGTAACCGGATCATGTTGCCATAGGGTCCAGGCCCCTCTGGGGTCCTGAACGAAGATGGATCCCTTGCCGCTCTTGTCCACGGTGGCAAAGTATTCGATTACTGAATCGGGTAAGGGAATTTGCGCCAAGGATTTTAGATCATGGGAAAAAATTTCTAAGGTTTGGCCCCGCAGCACCACCCATTTGTCACCCATATGCTGAACCCCGGTAAAAGCGCCTCCTACCTGACTGCCCATTTTGAGCTGAGCGGGAAAACCGGTGATGCGGATTTGTTCGGTGGTCTCGGTCAATCCATCGGTGACCTTTAAGCCCAGGGTAAATTCCTCCGGGGCTTCTAAATTACCCAGAGTGATGAGGGCCTTGGGCTCGGATTTGGCTTGGAGATCAATTTTTTCAGAGGACCCGGAAACCAGTTCCCATTGATACTGCAGCGGCCGTTTGCCCGCATAGGTGATTTGGGTATTTTCTAAATAAAGCGTGGTTCCCTCAGCGAGGCGAAGGGCCTCGCCCATCTTCACTTGAATCAAGGGCTGGCTCTCGGTCTCACCCGGTTGGGCCCGGGGGATCTCCCCGCCTGGAGCTTCGGGACTCGGGGCTATTTCACCGTCCTGAGGAACTTCACCATCAAGGCCGGGCTCGGTTTCATCTTCAGGAGCTAGGTCTTCTGGGGCTATGGGCGTTGGGGTGTCACCTTCACCAACCGGTTCTTCACCGTCCGGTACCGTTTCCTTAGGTTGAGCCTCTGGCTCGGTCTGGGCTTGGGGCGCCTTGGCACGATCGGTCTTGGCCGGCTTGGATTTTTTCTTGCCGACGAACTGCCAGGTCAAGGCGCCGCCCAAGAGCAATAAAATGACGATGAGGATCAAGCCTTTTTTCGATTTCATGGCCTTAAGTTTTAAGCCAGTTTGGTATCGGGGCAAAGGAAATTAAACGGCAGGGGTCTCGCTTTACTTTTGGATAGCTTTCGGGCAAAAAAACGGGACTATGTTCAAAAAAACCGGTCTCATCACCGTCAATGGAAAAAATTATTCCGATTTCAATAGCCTGCCCGATATGGTGCAAAAGCTCTTTTCCGATGCCGACGGCAATGGAATTCCCGATGTCTTCGAGGGAAAAATCGGCAATATGTTGTTCAAAAATTTGGAGGGACTAAGGACCTTCGATGTAGACGGCAAGACCTACAATAGCTTTCAAGACATGCCCCCGGAAATTCGCCAACGGGTAGAAGAGAAACTAAAAAATCTCACCGGCATGAACCTGGGCAGCCAATTCCAATGGTCCAAGGAAAAGGCTCTAGGCTGGGAACAGGCCTATCACGACTCCCGATCCCCACAAAATAAACTGATTTGGTTCATCGTCGGCATGGGATTGACCTTCGTCTTGATTCTAGGAGCCGCCGCAGCCACCTTCTTTTTTCTAATGCGGTAGCTATCCCGTCAGACCGCGATAATTCATGCCTAGAAACGGGTTTGAGAAGCCATCGACTCTAATAGACCGGAGAATCCGCTCCTTAAATTCCAAGATGGTGATGAAAGATGTTTAACTGACCACGGACAAGCGGGCCTGTTGTAGGTCCCGTTCGGTGGTGAGGGTGGCGAATTCTTCCGGCGTCAGGGTATCGCCGCCGAGTTTCTTCTCGAGTTCGCCTAGGCGAGTGCGGGTTGGCTCCGTTGCGATTTGCTTGGCCGTCTCCACTTGATCGGCAGCCACGACCACCTCATCGTCCAAGACTTCCATGTATCCTCCGGCCACCAGGTAGGCATGGCGGGCCCCCGCTTGGGTAAAGACCAGCCGGCCCACCGCCAGTGGGGTGACGAAATGGGCGTGCCCAGGCAAAATACCGAATTCGCCTTTCGGTCCATAGGCCACGATCTCTTCGGCCTCGGTGGCCGTGATCTGCTGAGCTGGTGTGAGGATCTTCAGTTTCATGGGTATTAAGCCGCCATTTTCTGGGCCTTTTCCAAGGCCTCTTCGATGCTACCGACTAAATAGAAGGCCTGTTCAGGCACATCGTCATGTTTGCCGGCAAGAATTTCTTGGAACCCGCGAAGGGTGTCTTTGAGTTCCACGTACTTCCCTTCCAGCCCGGTAAACTGGGATGCCACGAAAAAGGGTTGGGACAGAAAGCGTTGCACTTTTCGGGCACGAGCCACCACCAATTTGTCCTCTTCCGAGAGTTCGTCCATACCCAAAATGGCGATGATATCTTGCAGATCTTTATATTTCTGCAGCAATTCTTGGGTGGCCCGGGCCACGGCGTAGTGTTCGTCACCGATGACCTGAGGATCGAGGATTCGACTGGTGGAATCGAGGGGGTCCACCGCCGGATAGATGCCCAATTCGGCGATTTGCCGGGACAAAACGGTGGTGGCATCTAAGTGGGAGAAGGTGGTGGCGGGAGCCGGGTCGGTCAAATCGTCGGCGGGCACGTAACTGGCCTGCACCGAAGTGATGGAACCGTTATTGGTGGAAGTAATGCGCTCCTGCAATTCTCCCAAGTCCGTGGCCAAGGTGGGTTGATAACCCACGGCCGAGGGAATGCGTCCCAAGAGAGCGGACACTTCGGCGCCCGCTTGGGTAAAACGAAAGATATTATCGATGAAGAGCAAGACATCTTGGTTTTCTTCGTCGCGGAAATATTCTGCGGCGGTAAGCGCCGAGAGGGCCACGCGGGCACGGGCTCCGGGAGGCTCGTTCATCTGGCCATAGACCAGACAGGTTTTATTGATAACGCCGGACTCTTTCATTTCTTGCCACAGATCGTTC
>JAJFLL010000318.1 GCA_021772695.1 Deltaproteobacteria bacterium | reverse complement strand
GTGCAACCGGACCTCAACCCCAGTTCATTAATTTGATCTGGTCTTGGCTCGAACCATGCGACACCAATCCCAGGTCAGAAACCTCATCAAAATATTAAACTTTTCGCTTAAGGCCTTTTTCGCGGGAGCCGGGGGGAAGTTGCGCTGTTTTTCTAAGGGTTTTCGAGAGGAGATTCAGGACAGAATTAAGGACGTTTTTTGATTTCTACCTTGGCATGGGAGGCATCGGCGGCCTTATCAAAGGATATTTTGGCATCGAGGTGAATTTGCATGCCTTTTAGGGCCTTCTGTAGCTCCTCATGGACTTTCACTTTAGAGAAAAAATTGCTTAATTCGACGGCAACCAATTGTAAGACATCATCTTTTTGTTTTTTTAAAGACTCGACCACGGAACCCACCGCATCTTTGGGTAATTTCAAATCTCCCAAGGTCTTGCGAATAGTTTCTTCTGTCATGAAGACGGCCCCCACCCCGGTCAGGAGAATTTTACGGGCCAATTCGGTCATGCCCCCAGAGGGCTTTTTCGTAGAAAAATCTTCCATAAGGCCTAGTATACCCCTTTTCTCGGCCGCTTACGCCATATCTTCCGCACGGTCCTTAAAAGCCCGCATCATGGTTGGAAGGCTGGAACCGATCAAACGATTGGAAATGGCCTTCGGCACCAAACCTGCAAATTCCATATCGATTTCATAAACGGCGGTGGTGATGCCCTTTTTATGGCTTAATTTCCATCGGCCATTATTTTTTTTCATTAAGTCGCCTGCTACCAATTTCCAGCTCAAACCTTTTTTGGGCGTCATCTTAATATCTAAGGTATAGGTAATTTTTTTTATCAAATTTATTTTAAAGGTTATGTTTGCCGACTTTGAATTGGATTCATTGACGACAACCTCTTTGGTCTCGGATAAAAAATCTGGATAAGATTCGAAGTCGGAAATTACTTCGTAGACGGTTTCGAGGGGTGCCTCGATCTCGATTTCCGCTTTTGCCAGTGACATAGGTGGTGTAAACTCCTGCGTTAAAAATTTGGTTTTTTCTGAAAATTATGCCGGGCCTCAATATAGCGAACGGTCATGGAGTAACTGCGCATCACAACCGAATGGGTGTGGGCGCCTCCACCAAAGTAGCGTACTCCCTTCAGAAGGTCTCCGTTGGTGACCCCTGTGGCCGCAAACATGACGTCGCCTTTTGCCAGATCTTCGATACCAAAAACTTGATTTAAGTCGCTTAGGCCCATTTTTTTTGCCCGCTCTTTTTCATGGTCATTGCGAAATTTAAGTTGCGCTTGCATATCACCTTCTAGGCATTTCAAGGCCGCCGCCGCCAGCACACCTTCTGGTGCACCACCGATGCCCATGGCCACATCGATACCCGTTCTAGAATCACATGCCGCAATGGCCGCCGAAAGGTCACCATCACCGATTAATTTGATGCGTGCTCCCGCTTCACGAACTTCGCGGATCAACTCTTGGTGACGATCTCGTTCTAAAATCACAACAGTCAAATCTTGCACCGAACATTTTTTTGCCCGAGACAATTCTTGTAAATTTTGGGTGGGAGATTGAGTGATGTCGATAATGCCTTTTCCCTCGGGACCCACGGCGATTTTATCCATGTAGGTGTCGGGAGCGTGAAGAAAATTTCCCCGCTCAGCACATGCAATCACTGCAATGGCATTGGCGGCCCCAGTAGCACAGAGGTTGGTCCCTTCGAGGGGATCTAAAGCGATATCAATTTTGAGATCTCCGCCACACCCGACTTTTTCTCCGATATAGAGCATGGGAGCTTCATCCCGTTCGCCTTCACCGATAACCACGGTGCCGTCGATTTCGAGGCGGTTCAAAGCCGAACGCATGGCATCGACGGCTTCTTTGTCAGCACCGTCACGATCACCTCGCCCCATCAGACGGCCACACTGAATGGCAGCCGCCTCGGTGATGCGGACTAAATCGAGGGCTAAATAACGGTCAATCATGGGGCAATTCTCCGAGCCGTCCCTTGAGGAATCGACGAAAAACACTAAGAAAATCAGGGATTTCTCCCCATACCCCATTTAAAAGAAAAGGCAAGACAATATTGGTTCTTAGAGCTTGAGATGTTCGAGTAAGGCTGCACCCTTGGGCTCAATGACTACCGGAGGCGGCGATTGTTGGATGGCAATATCGGGATCTTTCAACCCATGACCCGTTAGGGTACAAGTCACGATTTGGCCTTTTTGGAAAAAACCTTGTTTGGCCATTTTGAGGACCCCGGCAATAGAGGCCGCAGAGGCGGGTTCGCAAAAGTAACCATCGAGTTGGGCTACGGCACGATAGGCCGATAAAATTTCTTCATCATCAACCGCAGCAATGAACCCGTCGGAATCTCTGGCCACATCGAGGGCACTTTGCCAATTGGCTGGATTACCGATGCGGATGGCACTAGCGACCGTATCAGGATTTTTTACCGGATGCCCTAGGACGATTGGAGCGGCCCCAGCCGCTTGAAAACCGCACATCTTAGGCAAACTTTTACATTTTCCCTCTTGATGCAGTCGGTTAAAGCCCCGCCAGTAGGCGGTAATATTGCCCGCATTACCCACCGGTATGAAATGAAAATCGGGAGCATCTCCCAAAGATTCGACAATTTCAAAGGCCGCCGACTCTTGCCCCATTAAGCGATGGGGATTGATGCTATTGACCAAAGTTACCTTGGGGTTCTCGGCGAGTTCTTTCACCACCTCAAGAGCCTGATCGAAATTACCCTTCACTTGGAAAACTTGGGCACCGTGAATTTGGGCCTGAGATAATTTACCCAATGCAATCTTACCTTGAGGTACCACGACAATGGCCTTCATCCCCATTCTGGCCGCATAGGCTGCCGCAGCCGCAGAAGTGTTCCCAGTAGAGGCACATATCACCGCCTGGGATCGGGCTTCATGGGCCTTACTCACCGCGTAGGTCATGCCACGATCTTTGAAAGACCCCGTTGGATTTAGGCCTTCTAGTTTAAAATATAGTTTGATGGGTAGTTTATAGTGTTTTGCTAAACGGACCGATTCAAAAAGCGGGGTATTACCTTCATGCAAGGTGACAATAGAAGCTTCTGCAACCGGTAAATACTGCCGGTACTTGCGAATGATGCCTGGATACAAGTTGCTCATGGGAACACCCTAATTTGGATTAAAATCAAAAAACGACCAATGATTAATTACTGACAGAACTCCTCAATCCTAATCAGAGTGGTCGCTCGCCGTATATTCTTCAACCGATTAATTTTTGCAATGGCCTTTACTACGGATTTTTCCTGAGCATCATGGGTCAATACCACGATGGGTACTTCACGGCCTTCCTCTCGAACCTGCTGATGGACAGCGGAAATACTGATGCCGAACTCACTTAAAATCTTTGCGATTTGCGCCAACACCCCGGGACGATCAATGGCCTGAAAACGCAAATAATAAGGCCCGCGCCATTCTCCGATGGGTTCAATGGCTGCGTTTCCAATATGGGCGGCATGGGTGCCAAGAGGAGGTACCGTATAGGCCACTTTGGCCAAAATATTTCGAGCCACCTCGACGATGTCTCCCACCACGGCCGATGCAGTAGGCTCACTACCTGCACCTCTGCCATAGAGCATACCTTCCCCCACGAAATCCCCTTCGAGAAAGACCGCGTTATTGACCCCTTTTACGGCTGCCAGCATGGAGTCCTTCGAAATCATCGTGGGGTGGACCCTAGCCTGAATTTTGTCACCATTCTTTTTAGTAATGGCCAATAATTTGATTTCGAAACCGAAGCGATCGGCACATTCTAAATCAAAAGGAGTGATACCCTGAATACCCTCTACAAATATTTTCGGAAAATCGACGAATACACCATGGGCGATGGAAACCAAAATGGCCAACTTATGTGCCGCATCGATCCCACCCACGTCAAAGCGAGGATCGGCTTCGGCATAGCCCAATTTTTGCGCTTGCTTCAGAGTTTCAGGAAAGGAGGTTTTTCGCTCCGACATTTCGGTCAAAATGTAATTGCAAGTTCCATTTAATATTCCATACAGGGAATCGATTCGATTACCGACGAAGCCTTCCCTTAAGGCCCTTAAGATTGGAATTCCTCCCCCAACGGCTGCTTCAAAACAGATATCCACTCGATTTTTTTTGGCTTCTTGAAAAAGTTCTTTTCCGTGTAGCGCCAACAGTGCCTTATTTGCTGTGACAAGATGTTTTCCGGCACGAAAGGCCTTTAGGGCTAATTGCCTGGAGGCACGCACATCACCCATAACCTCGACGATGAGCTTAATTTCTGGGTCATCTAATACCGTTTGTATATTAGAATTGAGAACCTTTGCTGGAAGACGCACCGGCCGCTTCTTTTTTTTTGAACGCACAATTACTTTACTGATTTCAAGCTTGGCACCAGCCCGCTGACTCAATAAGGCCTGATGGCGATGGAGAATTTTCCAAACTCCCGAGCCAACGGTCCCTAAGCCTACCATCCCGATTTTAATCTTTGGAAATGCCATGTTTTTGCAGGGCTCCTTTAATGCCGCGGACCGCTTGTTTAATGCGTTTTTCATTCTCTACCAAGGCAAATCTCACGTAGGAATCGCCACCCTCCCCAAAACCGATACCCGGGGATACCGCCACCTGAGCCTCTTTAAGCAATAATTTTGAAAATTCTAGAGACCCTAGATGCGATAAGGGCTCAGGCAATTTGGCCCACACAAACATAGTAGCCTTGGGTTTGGGAACGTCCCATCCCAAACGGGTTAGTCCTTCGCAGAGCACATCACGACGAACCCGGTAAATATCGGTAATTTCTTTGACGCAATCCTGGGGACCATCGAGGGCCACCGTAGCGGCAATTTGGATGGGTTGAAACATGCCGTAGTCCAAATAGCTCTTTAACTTTTTTAAAGCGGCAACCATTTCACGATTGCCACAGCAGAATCCGACACGCCAACCCGGCATACTATAGCTCTTAGACAAGGAATAAAATTCGACCGCCACATCTTTGGCACCGGGGACCTGTAAAATGCTAGGTGGTTGTTCCCCATCAAAGTAAAGGTCGGCATAAGCAAAATCATGGATGATGCCAATGGAGTGTTCCTTGGCAAAGGCCACGACCCTTTCAAAAAATTTAAGATCTACGGTCTGACCAGTAGGATTGGTCGGAAAACTCAATACCAATAGTTTGGGTTTCGGCCAGATGCTTGCCGTAGCTCGCTCCAGATTTTCAAAAAAATCTCTTTCGTCATCGGTACGAATGGCCCTTACATCGGCTCCAGCAATGACCGGCGCATATAAATGGATGGGATAGGTGGGAGATTGCACGAAAACAACATCTCCCGGTGAGGTTGCCGCCAAGACCAAATGGGAAAATCCTTCCTTAGCTCCGATGGTAGCCAGAGCTTCATCATCAAAATCTAGGTCTACCCCGTAACGCCTTTGGTACCATTTGCAGATGGCCTGACGTAATTTGGGAATACCCCGAGAGACGGAATAGCGATGATTCTTCTCTTTCTGGGCGGCCTCGATGACTTTGTCGACAATGTGCTGCGGTGTGGCCAAGTCTGGATTGCCCATACCTAAATTAATGATGTCTTCTCCACGCTGCCTGGCCTCGCTCATCAATTGCGTCACCACGCCCAGAGTATAGGGAGGCAGTCTTTTTATTCGGTCAAATTCCATGGAATATTATTACCAAATTCATACAGATAATTACAATATTTTTATAATAATTACAGTAAGTTACCCGATTTCGGCCAAACCAAGTTTGCCCAGCCACCGCCGCTTAAGTATCTTACGAATATAAGCATGCTGGCCTTGAAGTAAAGCAGGGTCTTGGGCCAAAAATTTTTGTGCATCTTCCCTAGCCTTCTCTAATAATGGCAAATCCTGGATTAAGTTGGCGACTCGAAGTTCGGGCATACCCGATTGCCTGGTCCCTAAAAAATCTCCGGGACCACGAATCTTTAAATCTTCCTCAGCAATTTTAAAACCATCTAAGTGATCGGTCATGACCTTGAGGCGAATTTTTGCCAGGTCGGAAGCTGGAAAAGCGCACGACAAAACACAATAGGACTTCTCCATGCCCCGCCCTACCCGACCTCGCAATTGATGTAATTGTGATAGCCCAAATCTTTCGGCATGTTCAATAATCATGAGAGTGGCATTGGGCACGTCAATTCCCACTTCGACGACAGTTGTCGATACTAAAATTTGGATATTCCCCGATGAAAATTGGCCCATGATAGCCTCTTTTTCAACGCCTTTCATTCTGCCATGGATCATTCCCACTTGGAATTCAGGAAAAATTTCTTGGAGTTTCTGAAAAGCCTTGGTGGCGTCTTTCAGGTCTAGCTTCTCACTTTCTTCAATGAGGGGAAATACGAAATACGCCTGCCTTCCTTCGCTAATTTTTTTTCTCACAAATTCGTATAATTTGGGGCGATTTTTCTCATACATGATGCGCGTGGTAATGGGCTTTCTGCCTAAGGGCATTTCATCAATCACCAAAAGGTCAAGGTCACCATATAAAGTCATGGCTAAACTACGGGGAATAGGCGTGGCGGTCATCACCAAGACATCGGGTGCATTTCCTTTTTTAATCAATTCCATTCGCTGTCGTACTCCAAAACGATGCTGTTCATC
>JAJFLL010000317.1 GCA_021772695.1 Deltaproteobacteria bacterium | reverse complement strand
GGTCTCGCTTTAAGTAGTTTATCCAACACAGACCAAGAGCATTTACGATCCCAAGTCGGTGCATCCGGAATAAATTCCATTCGCGCGTTAGCCGAAGAGACGGACTGGGAAATTTTCTATGAGGATTTATTTACCTTAAGTCGGGAATTCCAAAGTTCCGGTCGGCTTTCGATGGCACAACAAATCTTGACGCCCATCATGCAAAGTGCCGAAGGGGTGCCGCCTGCCAGTGATGCCATGGTGCAACGGGCGACCGAGGCCTTGGCTGTCTTACAGGGCGGTGGTCCTGCAGGCTTACAATTAGAATATCAGCTCAGTCATTTTGTCGATGAGGTGGCCAACCCGATCTCCTTAATTTCCATGGGAGCGGCGGGCTTGACCTATGGCGCCGTGCGCTTGGGGACCTTCAGTTTGTTGGGTCGCACCCGGGCCCTGCCCATATTGACCCGAGGGTGGGGCGCCCAATCGGTGGCCTTTGGAATTGGCGTTGGCGCCGAGTCCGCTGCCTTTATGGGAGTCGGCCGCGGTCTGCGTGCCCTCGCCGGTCACGAGATGGATTGGAGTCGACTTGCCCTAGAACGAGAGTTCCTAGGAACGGTCATGATGTTGGGCCTGTTGAAGTTCAATGGCGGCGTGGCCCGAAGCCTGTTGGGACAACATGCGCCCGGTCGCCAGGCACTGGTCAGTGGTTTCGGCCGACTTCCCCATGTGCTGTTGCCGCAGGTGGCCATGTTCAGCGGTATTTTCGGCACCCACTTATTAGAAGAAAGTTTAGGCTGGCGTAGTCCTACCGATGGAACTTCCTTAGCGCTGCAGTCCTTGGTGACCCTGGTGCAGTTTCATGCCATGGGCCGTTTGATGGAGGGCGGTTTTGGTCCCGGTTACGCCCGTTTGAATCATGATCTGCATCGGCGCTCCGAAGCCTTGCGACAGGGTGTCCTCAACGCCTTGCGGCCCAGGCCCCTCCAACCGATTCGGGCTGCAGTCACACCGGAAGGCACTTCCATTCCCGTGGGTCGAGAACGCCGTTCGGCTTGGCAAAGTCCCATCCTCATGATGTCGGGGGAAGGCAACGGCGAAGGTCCCAAAGGCAAAGGTAGGACGGATCCTGGCAGGGCTCCCACACTTGAGGCCCCACCGGGACACAAGGTTCCCTTGACGCCTGAGCAATCCACAAAAGATTCCTTTCCGCCCCGGCAAGCACCTCAGGCTAAGACCCTAGACGGTCCTTTTCCGGAAACTCCGAAGGCACGACCAAGTTCTTCCAATCCACCCAAGTCTTCTAAGGAAGTGGAATTGTCCGTGGGCATGGAATTAGAAGAGGGCAAGTACACGGTGATGGAACACATCGGGCAAGGGGGCATGAAAGAGGTTTGGCGCCTACATGATCATAGCTACGATCGTTCCGTTGCCTTATATCTGCCCTTAAAGGCTTATCGGGAACGATTGGCCAAACGTTTTGAAAACGAATACCGATTGCAGGCCCATTTACCGCCCCAATGGCGCGTCGAACACCATGCCATTTTAGATTTGGCACCCGGGTTACGGGTTCCCGTGGTCGAGTATGTGCCCGGTCAAGACCTTTACCATTTCGTCGCCGACATTCGCGAAAACCCCCAGGCCATGGCCGAGAGTTTTCCTCTAAGTGAACGTCTCGAAATCATCACTCAGTTGTGCGAAGCGGTCCATGCCAACCATGAAATGGGAATTTTACATCGGGACCTCAAGCCGGAAAATGTGCGCGTCGATCAAAACGGTCGAGTGCGTCTGATGGATTACGGGATTGCGAAACCCTTGGGTGAAGTTGTGCCAGCTTCTCCAGATAAGTCCTCATTACCGCCAAAGGTATTAGCTCAAATGGGATCGAACCAAACCCGCCCAGGATCTGTGGTGGGAACGCCGGGTTATGTGGCCCCGGAAAGTTTTTTTCCGGAATTGTATCCCAGTGGTGTCGACGCCAGGCAGTCCGAGGTCTTTAGTTTGGGCGTGGTTTTATTTGAATTGACCACGGGCTACCGACCTTTCTCAGTCTTTCGACCGGGTGACCTCAGTGCAGGGGAATTACCCTTGGTGCCGGTTATGGATGCCAATGGTTATACCAAGATCAGTTTTAGAAATACCCTTCAAGGTTCTCCTCAAACCCAAATTCCCGGCTTTGATAAATTGATCCCTCGTTTCGCATCAGACCCGCTTTTTTCCCGTGTAGAGGCCATCGCCCGCAAGGCCATGAGTCCGATTTTATCGGAGCGTTATCAATCGGCAGAAGAACTTCGACAGGCCCTTGTCATGGCCCAACCTTGGGTAGAGAAACAGACCTTGGATCGCATGTATACAGAGATGCGAGCCGGTGAAGCCGATCTCACCCGCGTCGAACCCAATTATAAAATCAAAGGGCAGCGGGATCCCCATCAAACCGACAGCCTGGTTCAAATGGAACAAAACCTTCGGTACTTTCGCACCCGATGGCTTCGTGAAGGCGAGAATCTGATTCAAGGATTGATGGTGGCCATGGGCCAAAGACCCTTTCCCGAGGCCCAGCGAATGATTGCAGATTTAAGTTGGCAACAATTGCTGCACCCTGGATCAAGAATTCATCCTGCCGATGAAAGGGCATCAAGGGATAGGATTGAACAACACGATGTGGCCTACGGGGAAACACCAAGTGGGTTGATGCGTGAAGCCTTGAGAAATGGTACCAACATTCAGATTCAATTGGAATCCTTGAACCCCAACAATCATGAACCTTTGCGCGCCCACCTGACTTTGATTCCAATGCGGGCAGAAAAAAATGCTCGGGGTATGGAAACGGGAAATTTTCTGGAAGGATCCGGCCTGCCACTGGGTGAAATTACTGGAACCCATGATGGGTTCCGCTTGCGTCCGGGTTTTTATATTTTTGAATGGTCTGCTGAAGGTTACGCTCCCATGCGAGTGCCCATAGAAATTCATCCCCAAGGGGTTTTATCAAGCTTACGGCAAAAAACACCTTACCCTTTGCGTTTTGAATTGGTTCCCGAAGATTGGTTGCCTGAAGGTATGACGGTGATTCACCGAACCAGGGGGACCATCGGACACAATTATTATTTTGACGGAGATACCGCTGCCGCCACTAGCTTTCCCATGCAGACCAAAAACTTTTCGACTTTTGCGGTTTCTCGTAACCCGGTGACCGTTGGGGAATATCGAGCATTTATCGAAAGCTTGGTCGAAAGAAATAATCAATTACATGGTGAAGAACCCAACTTATTTAAGGATGAGATCAAACGCATTCGAAGTCTGTTGCCGCAGACCACCACTCCACTGGAGGCCAGGGGGCCCTTGGCAAAATTGATCAAACGATTTTCCGAACGACTCCCCACGGGCACACCTTTTTGGATCATAGAAGAGGCCAAAAAACTCAAATTTTTTCGAACCAATCAGGCTAATTT
>JAJFLL010000316.1 GCA_021772695.1 Deltaproteobacteria bacterium | reverse complement strand
TCGATTCGAAAATCAGCGGCCCCTCCCCCGCTTGGAGGAAGGTCGCATTCCTCTTGCCATAGACCCAGCCCTATCGATTCGCCAACCGGCAACGGATCTAACCATAAATACCACGCACCTCTTTGGCAGCCACCCGCATATCGAGGCAGAACAGTTTAATGAAATTTTATATACCCTCTCGCAATTACGGGAGGCCCTGCCAAAAAATCATCCCGAACATGGAGCGGTGCGGGATCTGATCGAAGAATTGCAGGGCATGTCCGAAGAGTCAGGCCTATTGGACCCCCGCTCCACTCCCGCAATCTTGACGGCCACCGCCGCAGAGCTATTGCCTTTCGCCGACGTGTTACTCGAATGGGGTGCGGGACCAACTGCGGGTATCGCCGCGGGATTGCTGTTTTTGAATACCACCGCCTCGCAGCTACTTCCTCTAGCTCGCTTGCTGAGGCGTTTTGGTCCTACGGTGACCCGGCAACAGTTGGCGGCACGTTTCCATCAACTTGGCCAACTAGCCACTCACCCCGAACTCCATCAGATGTTCCCAAGGTTACAAGATATGGTGGAGCAAATACGTCAGAAATTTCGTAGTGCCCTGCAATTTCCAGACGAAAGCCCAAGCACAGAAATGCCGCCAGAGATCCATGGGGAACCCGAAACGATTCCCGAGGGACCGCGTGTCCGCGTGGCCGAAAGGGAAGATTTAGAACGAGAAGTCGAAACAGTGGAAGCCGAATTTGAAGAGGTAGAGGCAGAAGAATCCATTCCGCAAAAAACACAATCGCAACGAGGTCCCAACGGTTCCGGAACCCTACTCACCACCTTGGTCGGCATGGGCACCTCATTGGCCACGTTATTCGGCAGCGAAGTGGCCTACGCCGCCACCGACATGGTCCATGCCGCAGGTTCGCAGGCTTGGATTCCAGGCCTTATTTCCGCCGCCCTTGGGTTCGGCGCTCTTGCGATGGTCTCAGGAACCGGTGGCGGTGGCGGTGATGACAGTGCTTCCCGGCAACCCCCGTGCCCCTACGAAGAGCATTTTAAAAATTTGGTCGTCCAATACGAATCTCGTCGGCCACTACAGCAAGCCATCCAGAAACTTTGGGAACTGAGCCGGCAATACAGCCGCGAAACGCCCGAAGCCGACCAGGATCGTTTGGAAGATCAAATCTTTTCTCTCATGGTGGGAATAACTGGATCGGATCCCGATGATGCCTACCGCATTCTTACCCAAGAGTATTTACCCGAAGAGGGCATCCTCACCTTGTATGCCACGGGGGCCCTTACCGATGCAGAAGCCAATACGCTTGCCGGGGCACGCGACGAGGAACACCAAGTGCGATTGGAGGCCATCAGCGACCCCGGGCTTCGCCGACGTTTTCCCGAACTAATGACCCAATATCGCTGGGAGATATTCCGCCAACAGGGTTTGGCAGTCATCATCACTCATTTATTAGATTCGGAAACGGCAAACCAAGACGAATTCTACGGAATTTATTGGGATGGTTTACACGTTGATAGTAACCGACCCGAACGAATCGGTATGACTACTCTGGAAAATGTAGAACCGAGCTTTAGCTTAGATCCGGAACCGGGACGGTATATCGCGGTTCCCGTTGACGCTGGCAGCACGGGAATGGAGGGTGTGCTGGCGATCAAATTGCGGCTCTATACCGAAATGTCCCACCTGTTAGCTTCTCAAGGGCCTCATCGAGAACTAGAGGTTTTTGTCACCGTCGAACAAGCTGAAGCTTTGAATCTTTTGAACAACATCTTCGAACCGGATTATCGCAATACGGGCCCCATTTTAATCGTCACCGACCTGCAAGTCCATGAACCTGCCCAACCCTCGATCAGTCGCCTGCTGGTAAATTTATATTCCGACGTGGAAAATCCCTACTCACCCATTTATGGGGAACGGCAAGCATTGGACCGACTTGCCAACCTAGCCCATTCCTTTCAAACTCCCCATTCAAGGTTGGGGGTGGGGGATCAAATGACCGTTTTGCTTCCCGTACTGAGAAATGAAATCGAAGAACGGCTGCGACCCTTTTTCTTTTCACGCTTGGCCCGGGAATTGATTCGCATGGGCGAACTACATCTGGCCGAAGATATTATATTAGGAGAAGATTTAGTCCTAAGCGAAATCGCCCTGACCGGCAGTAATTCTATTTTCTCTGAAGGTGATCAAACCCGTCACATTTTAGTGGCTACCTTGGCTGCCGAAGGGATTTTTTCTGGCCCCTTTGATTTGGTAACCCATTTATTGAACATGCGAGACCCTGCATGGCGGGAAGAGGCTTGGGATACTTTTTTAAATCAACTGAAAGCCGAGGGTGCCATCGGACCGGCTCGGGAGATCTTGCGACGGCTACTCATAACGCCAATTTCTGAGAGTTTTCCCGAATCCCTGCGTGCCACGGTGCTGCGGCGGCTGCGCAGGTTAGTACCCGACAGGAATGATCCTAGCGCCCATTGAGGGATAAACTACGATCTCTTACCCAAATGATCCCAGGCAACCTTCCAGTCATTTGATACTTTGATAAAAAACTTCACATCTTCGCTGAGGGGTTTAAAATAGTAGGGTAATATTCTTGAGAGGGGGTCTCTCATGGCCAGTGAAAAGACCATTCGCGATTTACTCGGCAAGGCCGATATCCAGGTCAACGGAAAACGTCCCTGGGACCTAAAAGTCCACAACCCCAAATTCTACGACCATTTTTTGGCCCAAGGTTCCTTGGCGGCCGGCGAAACCTATATGGAGGGATGGTGGGAATGTGAGCGCATCGATGAGATGATCGCCAAGGCCCTCTCGGCCAAATTAGATCAGCAAATTTATTCTTGGCGGGACGTACTCGATACGGCCCGCGCCATTTTGTTTAATCCCCAATTGAAGTACCATGCTTTTTATAATGCGGGGCACCACTACGATATCGGTGCCGACCTTTACGACAAGATGCTCGATCGGCGTAAAATTTATTCCTCCGCCTATTGGCAAGGGGCCAAGACCTTAGACAAAGCCCAAAAAAATAAATTAGATCTCATCTTCAAAAAAATCGGCTTGAAGCAGGGCATGAAGCTCTTAGACATCGGTTGCGGGTGGGGATCCCTCGCCAAATACGCCGCACAAAAATTCGATTGCGAAGTATTAGGGATCACCGTTTCCAAAGACCAATACCAATATGCGCGGCAGTCTTGTCACGGCCTACCGGTGAAGATCAAATTATTGGATTACCGAGATCTACGCGGCAGCTTCGACCGCATTGTCTCAGTGGGGATGTTTGAACATGTGGGTTATAAAAATTACCGCCATTATATGACGGCAGTTCACAGCTGTCTAAAAGAAGACGGACTGTTTCTCTTACACACTATCGGCAATAATCAATCGGACACTCGCATCGACCCCTGGATTCAGCGCTACATCTTTCCCAATGCCGTGCTGCCCAGTATCAAGCAAATCGGAGGGGCCATCGAAAGACTCTTTATCATGGAAGATTGGCACAACTTCGGTCCCGACTACGACAAGACCTTGATGGCGTGGTTTCAGAATTTCAACCGCCATTGGGGCACTCTAAAAAAACGTTACGACGAACGGTTCTATCGCATGTGGAAATATTATCTGCTCAGCTGCGCCGGGGCCTTTCGCGCCCGCGCACTGCAATTGTGGCAGATCGTGTTATCGAAAAACGGCGTGGCCATCCCTCGAGTGAGGTAGCAATAAAAAAGTTTTAATGGATCTTGAGTTATTTGGCGAATCGCACCACGTAACAAAACCACTCGGGCTGGTCGCGATCCAAACTGCACACCACTTCAAAATCTTGGGGCATTAATTCAATTTGGCGATCGGCAAAATAGAAGCGCATGAACCATTTCAATTCTTGCACTTCTAAAGGGCGCAGTTTTTCTCGCGCATAAAAGACCGTGGTCCCTAAATCGTAACCGGAGGCTTTCACCAAATAAGGCAATTCACAGGAGCGAAAGCAATGGCCGTACTGAATGCTCTGGTGGAATTTCCGGTGCCAAAATTGTTCTACCGCTGCGAATACGGCATCGCCAAAATTTTGGGCCGCCGCCGCAATCAGATCCCGGTAATGAACCGTTTCGGTTTTTAGCAAAGGGATGGCTTTATTTCCCTGACACCAGGGAGCTTCACCTTGGCCCGTAAATTTGTATTGGATTTCTTGCTGGATGAGATTCCAGTCCACGCCTGTCCCCATTTGAACCCCCTGATTGACCTGATCGTTTGGCAACATAGTTCGGCCCTCTCGTGGCTACGGAGGGTCATTAAGCAGGTCATCCGTTCCCCTACTTTATTTATCGGCAAAGCTCAGGGGGCGTTGTGAACAATCCGTACAGTTTTATAACTATTTGATTTTATTAAATTTATTATTTCAGGTCGGTCAGTTGGGTCTCGAAGCTGGCGGCGAGTTCCTGGTGCTGGTCGTTTAACACGGTGAGCTTAGCGAAGCTCTGTTCGATACGCGACTCCAACTCTTTGATCTTAAAACCCATATCGGCCAGGGCCTTGGAATCACCGGCTTCGGCCACCCCCACCATTTCTTGCCGTATTTTGCTTAAATCGGCTTCCCAGGCCATGATCTTGGCTTCCAATTCATCCATCTTTTTTTTCAATGGGCCTAAGGCCTTCGATCGTTCGGCGATGATCTTGCCGCGCTGGCGCCGTTGTTCCTTTTTATTGATGCCCTGAACCTTTGGCTTGCTGCCGCTGCCTTTTTTGACTTCGCCTTCGTCTTCCCAACCGATCTTTTCTAAAAATTCTTCATAGCCACCCTGAAATAATTCCAGACGGTCCTGCTGAAACACCAACAATTTTGTGGCGAGGTCTTTTAATATCATCTCGGAGTGGGTCACGATGACGATGGCGCCGCTAAATTCATCAAGACTGTCTAAGAGGGCCTCGATGCTTTCCATGTCTAAATGGTTGGTGGGTTCGTCCAAGAGCAAGAGATTGCAAGGATGAGCCAAAATCTTGGCCAATAGCACCCGACTCTTCTCGCCGCCGGATAAAACCGATATGGTTTTTTCCACCTGGTCCCCACTAAACATCATGGTGCCGCAGAGCGTGCGTACCTCGGTGATACCCAAGGCGGGATTAGCTGCTGCCACCTCGTCGGCGATGGTGAGTTTGGGCTGCAAGCGCTGAATATTAGTTTGGCCGAAATATCCCAATTGGGCGGCGGGATGCACGGTGACCTTGCCCGATTGGGGCCTTAGATCTTCGGCCAATAAACGCAGCAAGGTTGATTTGCCCTTACCGTTTTTTCCGATGACCCCGATGCGGTCGCCGGGCAGCAATGATAAATTCAGGTCCTGAATCAAAGGCTTCTGGGGATCGTAGCCGAAACGCACCTCTTGGACCTCCATCATGCGATCCGCATGAAATTCGGTCTGGCGAAAACTAAAATCCAGGTGATCGAGATGGGCCAATTTATCAATGCTGGGTAATTTCGCCAAACGCTTGATGCGCGACTGCACCGCCTTCGCCTTACTCGCCTTGGCGCGAAAGCGGTCGATAAATTCCCGCTCCTTCTTCAGCTTCTTCTCTTGATTGATGCGCGTCTTTTCGTGGATCTCTTCGTCTTGCAGGATCTGCGCGTATAGTTTTTCGGTAGTGCCTTCTAGTTTGCGCAGCTGGCCCCGATGAATGATAGCCGTGTGGGTCACCACGGCATCCATGAATTCCCGGTCATGACTGATGAGAATCAATTCACCCTTCCACTGGGTGAGAAAGGTTTTCATCCAGCGAATCGAAACGATATCGAGATAGTTGGTGGGCTCATCCAACAATAAGAGATTGGGCTCACTCACTAAGACCTTGGCTAGGTTGATACGAATTTGATAACCGCCGCTAAACTCTCCCGGGGCCCGTTGCATATCCTCGTTGGAAAACCCCAACCCGAACAAGATGCGTTCGGCCCGGTAACTCATGGCCTCTTCCCCTTCGGGCAGGCCCAAACAGGCTTCCTCAAGGACGGTGGGTTTGGTGAAATGCAGGTGCTGCTCCAAATGACCCACTTGGTAGTTCTTCGGCACCTGGATCTCGCCAACGTCGTATTCCACCTGACCCAAGATCATGCGAAACAGGGTACTCTTGCCGCTGCCGTTGCGCCCCACTAAGCCGAGCCGTTCTCCAGCTCCCATCTGCAGGGAAACACCGGAGAAGAGTTCCTGCCCGCCGAATGATTTTTCTAAACCGCCCATTTTCAACATGGGCCCATGCATTCAACGAATCGCGGCGGTTGAAAAGATAAAAATCCACCCGTAGAATGTCTCACCCATGAAAACACACCTCTGTATTTGGATAATTTTGCTGATCGTAGGTCTAACTGGCTCGAGGCAAGGCTTTAGCGCTGGGGAACACCCCTTCGACAAATTACGCCGGGACCCGGTCCAATTGCAGGTTTTCACCGATGTGCTGGGCGCCGTAGCCGCCCGGGCCTACGGCGTCGCTGTCCCCATCCCCACCGAGTTGCCGAAGATCTTTGAGCGCCCCCTGCCGCTTTTCATCACCAGCGCCATGGATGGGCGGATCCTTTACGCCAATGCAAAAACCGAAACGCTGACCGGTCTGCCATCGGCAGAACTGTGTGGACGCAAGGCCAGGGATTTTTACGCGAACCCAGAAGAACGGGACGCCCTCTTCGCAACCCTCGAAGAAAAAGGCCTGATCAATGATTACCAGGTCGAGATGCATAAAAACACCGGCGAAACAATCACCGTCCTGCTTTCCCTTCATCCCGTCATCTATGAAAACGACCTTGCCGTCCTCAC
>JAJFLL010000315.1 GCA_021772695.1 Deltaproteobacteria bacterium | reverse complement strand
TCTTCCTTACGGGAAAGATCGGCAAGATTGGATAAAATTTGTAAAGCGTAATTGGTGCCAATGGGAGTCTGGACCAGCCATGCGGCAATGGGCAACTGGTCTTTGGTGGGAAATAGATCTAGACGTTGTAAGACCGCGGGAGCGTATCCCCGGGACAATTGTTGTCGGGCTGACTTTTCCATTTTACACCCATAGCTAAAAACCTGGGTCCTGAAAAGCCTCCCGATAAATCTCTATCTAGACGATTAAAAAGAATAGAGGTTTTGTTTCAATCGTTTGATTTCTTGTTTTTCCCGCTTGCGCAAGGATTGACTGAGCAGAAAGAAGCCGATCACACCGGCGATGGCGATTCCGAACATATTCTTCACTCCCTCTTAGCCCTGCACCCCCTTGGTTTACCCTAAAATCCCTATAAAGAAATTATCGCCCGGACTGGCATTCGGTTGCTTATTTAAACTTCTTTTAAAACAAATAGTTATAGAATAGTTCCCGAAGGGTTGACTCTTCAGGTGTACAAACCTAGAGGACTAGCGAAGATGGAATTCACTCCAGAACAATTCATGGCCCGCGCCCTGGAATTGGCCCACGATGCCTTAAGCCTGCAGGAGGTTCCCGTAGGTGCAGTGGTGGTCCATGAAGGCTCGATCATTGCGAGCGCCTTCAATCGCCGAGAAACCGACTGCAAACCCACGGCCCACGCGGAAATTTTGGCCATCGAGGCCGCCAGCCAGAGCCTGGGCGCTTGGCGTTTGGAGCGCACCCAACTCTATGTGACCCTAGAACCTTGTCTCATGTGCTGGGGGGCCATTATTCAATCGCGGATCCCTGAGATCTATTTCGGAGCCACCGATCCTAAGGCGGGAGTCTGTGGATCGGTCCTAAATCTCCATGAAAAGCCCCTTTTTAACCACTACCCCCGGGTAACAGGGGGCCTGCTGGCCAAGGAATGCGGCCAAATATTGTCGGATTTTTTCGCCAACCTGCGAAACCAGAAAAAAACCTTGGCCATGGGGAATAAAAATTTGTAGCAAGACCCCCCCCACTTGGGGAGGCTACTTTGTTCTTTAAGAATTGATGCTAATCCGGAGAGGTGACCGAGTGGTTGAAGGTGCACGCCTGGAACGCGTGTGTGCAGGCAACTGTACCGTGGGTTC
Organism: Deltaproteobacteria bacterium; assembly: GCA_021772695.1. GTDB lineage: Bacteria > UBA10199 > UBA10199 > DSSB01 > DSSB01 > JAJFLL01. Next base: position 3,060 of record JAJFLL010000315.1, on the reverse strand, counting down.
GAATCCCACCCTCTCCGCAGATACCCTTTAGGGGTATGTGTGGAGAGGGCTAGGTGAGAATTCAAAATTCAACTTCTAACTCCGGGAAAAATCGGAGAGGTGACCGAGTGGTTGAAGGTGCTCGCCTCGAAAGCGAGTGTGCCTTTACGGGTACCGTGGGTTCGAATCCCACCCTCTCCGCTCCTGACCAAAGATCATGACCCTTCACGATTACTTCAAAACAGAAAAAATCCCTGAAAATTTAGACGCCATCGTTATCGGTTCAGGCATCGGCGGTTTGGTTGCCGCGGCATTGTTGGCCAAATCGGGTAAGCGAGTTTTGGTCTTGGAACGCCATTATGTAGCTGGGGGCTTCACTCACACTTTCCAACGCAAGGGTTACGAATGGGATGTGGGAGTGCACTACGTGGGAGAAGTCCATCGCCCCAATTCCATCTTGTCCCAAATCTTCGCCTATATCACCGACGGCAGTCTCAAATGGCATGAGATGGACCCGATCTACGATCGCATTTGTTTTCCCGATCAAAGTTTTGATTACGTCGCTCCCCTTCGGGCATGGATCGAAACCATGTACGGTTATTTTCCCCAAGAAAAGTCGGCCATCAATCAATATATAGATGCAGTTTTTGCCGTGACAAAGGCCACCAAGAATTTTTTTATGGAACGGGCCCTGCCACCTCTGATTGGAAAGATCGCATCTCCTTTCATGACCAAAAAATTCCTCCGTTATTCCGACCAAAGTACCCTACAGGTTTTGCAAAGTCTGACTTCCAATAAGAAGTTGATCGCCGTATTAGCCGGTCAATACGGCGATTACGGACTGCCACCGGGGCAAAGTTCCTTCGCCATTCACGCCATGGTGACAAAACATTATTTTTCCGGCGGGGCGTATCCTATCGGAGGTTCCAAACGTATCGCAGAGTCTATAATACCCATGATCACAGCGGCGGGCGGCCGGGTCTTGGCGAAGGCCGAAGTAGAACGTATTCTAGTCAAAAATCAAAAGGCCTTCGGGGTAAAAATGGTCAATGGTGAAGAGATCACCGCTCCTATAGTCATCAGCGACGCCGGGGTGTTGAACACCTGGGAAAAGCTTCTACCCGATAACGACTCCAGTCCAATCCTTCAGGAGTTTCAAAGTATCGGGCGTTCCGCCTCTCATCTCTGTTTATACTTAGGAATTAAAGATACAGCGGCCAATTTGAAATTGGCCTCAACTAACCTTTGGGTTTATCCTAGCTACGATCACGATCAAAACATGGCGCAATTTTGCCGGGACCCTGAAGCCCCACTGCCGGTGGTGTATATTTCGTTCCCCTCGGCAAAGGATCCCGAATTTACCCATAACTTTCCTGGCAAGGCCACCATGGAAGCGGTCAGCTTCGCCCCTTTTAAATGGTTTCGAAAATGGAAAGATGCACCGTGGCATCGACGGGGTGAGGACTACGATGCGCTGAAAGAAAAACTTTCTCAAAGAATTCTTGAAACGGTTTATCAATGGGTGCCGCAGATTAAGGGGAAAGTTGATTACTTTGAACTGAGCACACCACTTTCCACCCAACATTTTTGTAATTACGACCAAGGTGAGATCTACGGATTAAACCACAGCCCAAAGCGATTTCGGCTCAAACAATTGCGCCCTCGCACTCCCATCAAAAACCTCTTCCTCACCGGGCAAGACATCGTCTCTGACGGTATCGGCGGGGCCTTAATGGGCGGAGTCCTTACGGCCTCGGCCATCGAGAATAAAAATATTCTGGGTAAAATTCTTAAGGGCTAATGACCCGTTTTAATATCGACCCTTGCCTCTATTTTCGATATTTTCTAGACGGCGGGTTATCTCTTTGAGGCTGCGCTGTATTTTTCCGGTTTCTAAGGCCTCACGTAACAACTCTTTCTCCACCGGAGAAATTTCTTGCTTAACCTCGCTGCGCACCAGGAAAGCGGCAAATAAAGAGGTAAAGGCGATAAACAGAACGGTGCCGGTATACATTAAGATCAGGCCTATGATTCGCGCCGGGGTAGTAATGGGCACCACGTCACCGTAGCCCACCGTGGTGATCGTCGTTACCCCCCACCAAAGTGCGTCGAGAAAGGAGTCCATGGCTGGGTTTTGGTGTCGTTCCAAAAAATATACCGCGATCACGGCGACCAACAAAAAGGCATTTCCGAAGAAGGTTAAAGCCATAAATGCCTTACTGGACACCAAGGAAAATATGCGACGGATGGGAATCATTTTGGCAGGGAATCTCTCTCTAAAATTTCGACGGAATTATCTTCAGAATCGTCAATATAAACAGAACGAATACCATCACGATGGGTCGTCAAAGCACCATACTCCTGGGCGTTTTTTCGTGTGATCGCCAGATGTGCGGGATGTTGGTTCGGCACAACCAAGGCAACCTGAATATTATCAAAATCAAGCATGGCCCAGGTTTCGTCTTGGTACGAGACCCGACAATCGAATTTTTCTGTATACCATTTGATGGCTCGGGGCAAATCCTTGACGGTTATCGCCACATGGTGAATGCTGTCCATGGCCAATATTATAATCCAGATCTAAAAAATTACTATAAATCATCGCAAACTTAAATTCTGGCCAAGTTATTATTTTCTGACTTTGAAAGGAAGGACCGGATGAAAATCCGCGCAGCCGTTGCCTGGGAGGCCCATGCCCCGCTTTCGATCGAAGAAATTGATCTGGCCCCACCCCAGGCCGGCGAAGTCTTGATTAAATTGACCGCCACCGGGGTCTGCCACACCGATGCCTACACCCTCTCTGGCGCCGACCCCGAAGGGGTGTTTCCAGTTATTTTAGGTCATGAAGGGGCAGGAGTCGTGGAGGCACTAGGCGATGGGGTTACGACTTTAAAAATCGGGGACCACGTTATTCCCCTTTACACGCCCGAGTGTGGCTCTTGTAAATTCTGCCTGTCGGGAAAAACCAACCTTTGTCAAAAAATTCGCAGCACCCAAGGCAAAGGCTTGATGCCCGACGGCACCTCCCGTTTTAGCAAAGACGGTAAGCCCATTTACCACTATATGGGCACTTCAACATTT
>JAJFLL010000314.1 GCA_021772695.1 Deltaproteobacteria bacterium | reverse complement strand
ATTTCCAAAATTTGTTTTTCTAGTTTGGATTGTCGAAGTTTCAACTCTATTTCCCGCATTTTCTGCTCATGGATGTCGATGATGTATCCCAGGTACCCCAAAAATTCCCCACTTTGTGAAAATTGTGGCACCGCGGAATCCAAAATCCAGCGAAAGGTATTCTCTAAAGTTTTTACTCGGTATTCATTGCGAAAGGGAATGTGGTGTCTACGGCAATACACCTGAATATCGGTAACCCGCTCGCGGTCTTGAGAGTGAATCAAATCCAACCAATTCAAGCCCGCCAAATTCTCAAAGTCTCCCCCGGTAAATCTCAGCAGAGCTTCATTGACGAAATCACAGAGATGCTCCGAATTGGTTCGCCAAATCATGATATGTGAGGCTTCATCCAATTCTTTGAGCCCCAAAGGGGGCGTTAATGGAGTCTTTACCTCAGCCATAATGATTCCCAAGTATAGAGTTTAAAAATTCGATTGAAACAACCCCGTCTGCATTTGCCTGGCATCGTTCTCTAATTGTTTAAAGGAGGAGCGAAGGGGAAAGGAAAAGGGGTTCCCTGATGTGGCCATGCCATAACGAAGAATCAATTCATTGACCATGTAGATGCCGGGGGTGGCCGCAAAGGTCTCACCGCCACCGCCTAAGCTCCCGGCCTTGTTCAGGTGAAAAAACACCAGGGCCCAAGTACGGCCTTCTTTGTCGGTTTTGACCTCGCCGTATTTCAGCCATACCTTGCGCCCTTGCACCAATCCCTTGGTGAAGGCCTTGGACCTTTCAAACCAAGACAAGGCTGCGGAACCGGACTTGGCGTCTTTCGGTAACTTCGGTGCCTCCACACCTATGAGTCGCACCACCTCTCCGCCCGCCAAGACGATGGTGTCTCCACTCAAAACTTGGGTGACCTCCCGTTGGTCCGTGGGTGGGGTCATGGGAGACAGCGACCATACATTAGGAGGAAGGATGAATGCCGAGAATAAAATGAAAAGACACGGTAGCGTTTGTTTCTTGGACTAAGCTTAAGAGAATTTTTCTCAGGAAACCAGATTTTTACCTAAGGAGTTTGGCCATGCCAACTTTGATAGCGGTGAATCTCGGATCTAAGCGATTGAAACACCCAACCCAAAACCATGACGTCATCCACCCATCCCCCTAAAATAAAATCGGGAATCAAGTCGAAGGGATTCACAAAATAGGCCAAGGCACCCAGGCCGGAGAGTAAGGCACTATAGGGCACCTCTCGATATTCTCCCTTGAGGTAAGACCGCAACATACTCAGAAATACTTTGAGTTCAGACCAGAAACCGCGCAGCCGCTCCTCTTGTCCCTGGGCCTTGGACTCCACCTGGGACAAAAAGCGTTCGGCCTGTGCCGGGTCCCCAAGTAGACGCTCGGCGTGGGGGCGAAATTTTTGCAACCAATTGCGCATGGCTCCTTATCTTACGGGATGGAACCATGCGTGGGCAAGGGCCCCACTTAGGCGGGGATTGAAGATAAAAAAAGGGCGGCTCCCCAGAGTAGAGCCGCCCAGTCGGTATTAGGAAGGATCGCTCATTTTGTATGCGACGGCAAAAACCGCCGCATTAAGTGCTTAAGCAAGGCGAATGCCAAAGAGCTCTTTTGAAAGAAAATAGATTAACTTATTGATATTATTTATTTTTTAAACAATATGCTTTTTATAAGAGACGAGGGAAATTCTCGAGAAAGGCAATTTTTGCAAAAATTCCCCGGGTTACCTTGCGAAGCCTGCAAATTTCTTTACAAGACCGCCCGCCCACACCACAATGTCCCAACTTCATGAAGCGCTCCTCTACCATCCTGTCCGGCCTCGGTCTGATCCTCTTATTTTTCCTCTTGGGTGCGGCCTTAGTCCTGTTGGAGAGGCCTACCGGAGAATTGCACGGCAAAATTACCGACCAACAGGGCAAGGCCTTGGTGGGTGCAGTCGTCAAGGTAGATGCCTATCCCTTACGCATCAGTGCCAACACGGATGAAACCGGAAATTACTCCATTGCCTCGATTCCAGTGGGGAAATATTACGTCAATGTTCATCAGCAGGGTTATGAACGCGCCTACCTGCAACCCCAGGAAGTCCTCGAGGGTAAGGTCACCCAGGTACCCGTCACCGTCCTCGAACCTTTAAAGCCACGTTTGTATATCAACCTGTGGGATGCCACCAAGGTACCCGGCGAAGCGGTAGCCCTCTCACTGAGCGGAGTCAAGATTCAGCATATTCAATTCACCGCCTATCGCGTCGATCTCTTGGCGTTTCTCAAAAAAGGTGGTGAGATTGGCCGATTAGGTTCGGATCTCATGGACCCCACTCATAATAAAGGTCTGACTCAGCTCCAAGAGTGGAAATACTCCGTGCCCGAAGCCAAGCGAGCGGAGTTTGAGATCAAGCTGCCCATCAAAGCTGACGACCATCCCTGGGTGGACCAACCGGGCCTTTATGTCATTCATGGACTCGCCGACAGCCTAGATCGCAGTCAGGTCTTTACGAGCAATACTCTGATGAACCGAACCGATTTGGGTTTCATCGTCAAACAAGATGATACTGGAATGTTGGTCTACGGTGCCTCCCTCACCAAGGGCACTCCCTCTGCGGGGGCTCAGTTATACTTCTTTGATGAGGGCACCGAGGTAGAGTCCACCGTAACCGATCCCTCGGGACTGTGGCGAGGCACAATGGCAAAGCCCGAAGCAGGTGATACGGGCAATCTATTGGCGCTGATGATTCAAGGCGACCATTACGCCTACACCCAGACCCCCGGGGAACCCTATTGGGAAGAAGAAGGCGCTGGCTATGCTGTCGACGGCGGCGACTCGAATGTTCATACCTTCACCTTCCTTTACACCGAACGTCCCCTGTATCGCCCCGGGCAAACGGTTTTTTTCAAAGGAATCGCCCGGCGTCGCAACACCCAAGGCACCTACGATACCATTGCCCCCACCCAGAGTGACATCGTGGTGGAAGACAGCCGGGGCAACTTTATCAAAGACTTTACCTTGCAGGTCATGACCGACGGCTCTTTTACGGGAAGCTTCTCACTCGATGAAGAAGCCGAATTGGGATTTTATAAAATCGCCGCCACCCTAAACGGTTACGAATACAGCCATAATTTTGAAGTGGATGAATACCGCAAGCCCGAATTCAAAATTGAAACGACACCGGGAAAAGAAAAATATTACGCCGGTGATGAAATTTCCTTTTTAATCGATGCCCAATATTTCTTCGGCGCCCCCGTTGAGGCCGAGGTAGAATGGTCTCTCTATAAGAGTCATTATTATTATACCCCACCGGGAGAAGGTCTATTGCCGGACTATTGGGACTATTATGAAGGCGATGAAGCGTATGTGGGCGGTTATGGGGAATTTCTCAAAGATGGTACCTTCAAAACCGACGCACAGGGCCATGCCAAAGTTAATTTTGAAACTCCCAAGAGCGAGGATGATTTTCGCTACACCCTACGCATGGCCGCCAAAGATCTTTCCGGACGCACCATTGAACGAGAAGGTCATATCGTTGTTACCGCCGGTGATTTTTATTTCCGTACCGAGCGCCAAGAATTTTTGGCCTTCCCAGACAAACCCATGGCTTTGACGGTGATGACCCGAAACTATCAAGACAAGCCCGTATCTTTAGATTATCAGATTCAAATTGAACGACAGCACTACGACCGCATTGCAAAAAAATACGAATTCAAAAAGGTGGAGCGGGTCAAGGGTAAGACCGACGATGCCGGTCGAGGGACTAGTGAAATTAAGGTAGAAAAAGGCGGGTATTACCACCTGGTGCTCTCAGGAAAAGATTCCGGGGGCCGGAAGGTGTCCTTTACCGACTACCTTTGGGTGAGCGGTTCCGGAGAAGACAGCGAAGACTTCGGTATTGCCCGCGAAGTGAAAATTATTCCGGAAAAGCGCCAATATCTTCCCGGTGATCGCATCAAACTTTTTTTGGTGGGTCCCGAGAGAGACGGTAAAATTTTATTCACCGTCGAAGGCAGTCAAATTTATCAAGAAAGCATCGTCACCCTCGATGGTTTTTCCAAACAGATCGACCTGGAACTCAAAGAGGCCTGGCTGCCTAATGTCTATTTGAGTGCCACCGCTATCGGAAGTAAATCCATTTTCAGCGGCGAGGCCCAACTGGCCATTTCGCCTAAAAAGCACTACCTCAAAATAGAAGTAGAGTCGGATCGGGAAAAATACCAACCGGGAGAAGAAGTCCAATACGAAATCACCACCTTAAACGCCGAAGGCCAGGCGGTGCCCGCCCAGTTTTCCTTGGGGGTGGTCGATGAAAAAATCTACGCCCTGCGTGCGGACCGTACGGATATTAAAAAATTCTTTTGGGGACCCCGTCCCAATCGCGTGGGGACCCAATATTCCTTTTCCGGTTATTATTCCGGAGGCATTCAAAAGGAAGACCGCAATCTTTTAAGAAAGAATTTTAAGGATACGGCCTATTGGGAACCCAATTTATTGACCGACGCCAATGGCAAGGCCTCGGTTTCAGTCACCCTACCCGACAACCTCACCACGTGGCGGGCCACGGTGGTGGCCAGCACCATGGCCACCGCGGTGGGACAACAGACCCATGATGTGATTTCTAGTAAGCCCCTAATTGCGCGCATCGCCGCTCCAAGGTTTTTCACTGAAAAAGACCGCGTGGATCTCAAGGCGCTGATCCACAATTATTCGGGAAAACCACAAACCATGACGGTTTCCCTTGGACTCGAAGGTTTGCAATTCATCAACGCCCAAGACGATCAAACCAGGCAATTGACTTTAAAGGCCGATGAAGTGATCTCATTTAATTTTCCCGCCTTGGCCAAAGCACCGGGAATGGCCAAGGTGCAATTACTGGCCAAGAATACCGAGATCAGCGACGGTGTCGAATTAGCCATCCCCATCATTCCCTACGGCATCGCCGATCATCATTACCGACAGGGTGAGATTTCGGCTGCGACGGTAAACCAGCCCCAACGGGCCGATATCATCTTACCGGTAGGTGCCGACACCCGGCCCGACCGATCCGACCTGACCGTCACCCTAGACACCAGTTTTGTGGCCCAGTTGATGGGCTCTCTCGACTACCTGGTGCAATATCCTTACGGATGTGTGGAACAGACCTTGAGTCGTTTTCTGCCCGCCTTGATGGTCTCTCATATTTCTGAAGAATTGGGACTCAAAGATCCCATGCTTGAGAAAAAATTAGACCGCGTGCTGAAGCGAGGCATGAAGCGATTGCTACGCATGCAAAATTACAGTGGCGGTTGGGGTTGGTGGACCGGAGACGAATCTGATCCCTTTATGACCGCCTATGCCATGTTTGGGTTGATTCGCTCCGAACAAATGGGCGTGTCGGTTCCATCGGAGACGCTGAGCAAGGGTCGCGACGCCATCAAAAAAATGCTCAAAGACGGATTGGGCAAAACGCAAAATTATCTCTTTGGTGCTGAGGGCACCACCTATTTTCTCAACTACGTGGCCGCCCTCGCCGGTATTCCTTCCAAGGTCTCGGTACCCCGTTCGCCACCCCTAGAAAAACCTTTACCGCAAGCACTCTTGGCCCTGACCCTTATTGAGTCGGGACGCGCACCCGAAGCGAGTGTATTATTTGCCAGTTTAGAACGCAGCGCTCTTTGTGAACGGGGCCGCTGCCATTTCGAACAAAAGACCAAATACACCGATTACTCGGTGATGGCCTCTGCTTGGGCCCTACAAGCGTTGGTGCGAGGCCAAATACCCAACGGTTATTTAAAAGACGGCCTCGCCCGCTGGTTGTTGGAGCAACGGCAGGGTGGGCATTGGGCCCATACCCTGCAAACGGCCGTGGCCCTCTATGCCTTAAGCGAATACGCCCGGGAACTTCCCGGCTCCGGGGCCGGAGTACTTGCGGAATTGATGTTGAACAGCGCCAGTCTAGAAAAAATTAATGTGGCCTCGCCCCACTTTATTCGCAAGCTAGCGGGCTGCGCCGAAGGACAACCCGACTGCGAAGGTAAGAAAAAACTTCCCTTGGCGAGTGGGAACAATCCCCTACAGATCATCAATCTGGCCGCCAACCCGTTATACTTTCAGAGTGAATTCGTTTCATTCAGCGCACCAGAAGAAATCCTGCCTCGAAGCGAAGGCGTCGAAGTGATTCGAGAATATGTCTTATTAAAACGCATTCGCAAAGAAGGCGAAAGTTCCGAGACCTATGAAACCAAACCCTTTACCGGAGAGGTCAAGCAAGGGGAACTCGTGGGCGTGAGACTCACTCTGAAAGCCGCTGAAGATCTTTACTACCTAATGGTAGAAGACCCCTTGCCTTCGGGCATGGAGGTCATGGCCGACATTCGCTTTGATAAAGATGCCGTATACTATACGGAAAAATCCGTGCGCGATGAAAAGGTCACCTTTTTTCGTTCCCACTTAAAGGCGGGGGTACACGTTTTTAATTACGCCCTGCTTCCCGAATTATCGGGTGAATTTTTCATTTTACCCACGATCGCTCAAGAAATGTACCGGCCCCAAACCCGGGGTAGTGGTAAGAGTGGACGAGTCAAGGTACAGCCTTGAGGATTTTGTAAATAGCTATGGCAACACAACGAAAAAAAATATGGGGCATCGGTTTTCTGGTGGTCTTTAGCATGGCGCTTGGAAGCCTGGTCATCGTGTATCGGCCCTTTTCCACTCGCATGTCCGCCTTCGCCACCGACCTCAAAGGTCGCAGCGAAGCCCAAAGGGAAAACATTGCCAAGGCCAGCGCCCGCATCCATGGCACGGTGCTAAAACCCAATCAGACTTTTTCCATGAA
>JAJFLL010000313.1 GCA_021772695.1 Deltaproteobacteria bacterium | reverse complement strand
TTGCACCTGGCGCGCTTCCATTTGTGACATTTGACGAGAAAGCCCCTGGTTATACTGATAGAGCCGCGGGAACATCGTATGGGATAACTGACCACCCACGTGAAATTGCATTCCCGTTATTCCCACATCGGTTAAGAAGGGCATCCAACCGTGCCACTCCCGCCAACCTAGCAAGGACTCCGCACCATGGCCACCGCCGATACCGGCCAGCATGCCCGCGTGTTGCCATAACTGGGGACGACTGGAGCGCAGAGCCTGGGCCGTACGTCCGAAAACAAAGCCGGAACCCTTGAGCAGTCCTAAGGTCATGGCGAGCCCGGTCAACTCACGGCCTGTGGTGGCCAAGTCCCATTGCGTCGTTCCGGGATGCATTAATTCCCGCAGACCTTTTGAAGTTGCCCAAAAGGCACCCACTTCTGGCACCGTAGCCAGGGAAGAAGCAGCCAAACGCGTGGCGAAGGGAACTCTTCCCAGTAAACCCGTGCTTCGCATCATACGCGGTAAAATCAAACTTCTGGCACCTGTAAAGACCGTGGACCCCACCGCCATTCCAACCACCATGGTGGGATCGGTAGCCCCTTCCAGGAAATTTCCCATTTGGTATTCAAATTGTTCGCTGAAACTGCCTCCACCCTGGGCAATGATTTCTAATCGATGTTGGGATCGCTCTCTCATTAATTGAGGAAAACTTTGACCCGCCTCACTGGAGATAAATCCATAGATGGCCAGGGCACGCTCAGGTTGGTTTTGTTGTTCTAAATTTTGCGCAAAGGAAAAGAGATCGGAGGCAAATAATTCTGGATCGGTTTCATCGGCCAATTGCACCAAGGTCGCTACTTGGGTCGCTCCCCAATTGGATTCGATTTGGGAACGTGCAGGGGTTGAAATACGGCGCCAAACCTGAGCCAAGCTTTGCCCACCCGAAGCCGTTAAGGCTTGAGACAACGGAGCTTCGCTACTAGAGGTAGAATTCGTTGCGGCGGCATCTAGAAGAGCGGCAATCATTAAGGCGTGAGTAGAGGTGTCCCTCCCCTGAGCAGAACTCGGACTGGAAAAATTCCCGCCACCTAAAATCAAGGTATGGGCTGAGCTGGATCCCCCGAGGGTTGTGTTCGGCAGGGTCATGCCAATGAGGTCCCCTTCAATGGGCGTGGTAGTTGAAACACGGACTTAATATTTAATTTTCGGGGAGTTAAGGAAAAAGTTGTGACGAAACTAAAGGGGCTTCTCGGTAATAACTATATAAAATTATTGGGTATTTTTAATACTTTTTAAATAGGCATCCAGCGAAATCTTTAATCGATATCTTTAAGAATTGTCGCCAACTACCTAGCATCAAGGTATTTTTTGGCCAATTCTTGATAATGAAGGGCACTGGCCCTGAGCCGTTGGATCTCTTCCGGACTAAGATCTCGTTTGACCCGGCAGGGAGAACCCAGAGCCAAGACCCGAGGTGGAATCTGCGTGCCAGGTGCCACCAAGGAGCCTGCACCTATCAAGGCCTCCTCCCCCACGGTAGCGCCGTCCAGCACCACGGCTCCCATGCCGATCAAGGCCCGATCTTCAATGGTGCAGCCGTGCAGAATGACGCGATGGCCTGCAGTGACCTCGTTGCCAATAACCGTGGGATGGGTGCCCCCGTTCACGTGAATGACGGAATTATCTTGAATATTCGTGCGTTCGCCAATGCGAATATAATGCACATCCCCACGCACGACGGTGTTGAACCAAATGCTCGACCCGGTGCCGATCTGGACATCTCCGATGACGTGGGCGCCCGGTGCGATGAATACCTCTGGGCCCATGAGCGGAAATTGATTTTGAAAAGAACTCAAACCCACCTTAGCCCCCGGACCCCGGGCAATTGCCGGTGAACTCACATGGTGCCGCCGGGTAAAGCGCTTTTTTTCGATATAATAATTTACCTAACAACAGATAGCCGATGGCACCAAAATAGGCCCCCAGAAAATCGGCGATACCGTCTCCTAGGCTTGCCATTCGCTCGGGCACAAAGGCCTGATGTAGTTCATCGAGTATACCCCATAATCCGGCCAGACCTCCGGCGATGATCACCACAGCCCATTGGGAGATATTCCAGTTCAGCAACAGGGCCCTACCCACAAAGAAGCCCAATAAGGCAAACTCAAAGAAGTGAATGATTTTATCGTAGGGAAACGGAATCGCGACAGGACGTGGGAATGAAGATTGGATGTAGATCAAAAAGGCATAGGCCAATACCGGGCCCCAACTTTGGAAAAACTTTTTCATATTACATTTTATATTTGCCGAAATCGTCGGGAGAGAGATTTTCCAGAACTTCGGTCCAGTTTTGTTGTTTGGTGGTTTCCTCGTCGATATTTTTAGAGAGGTCGATTCGGCGGGATTTATCAAGGACCTTGCGATCTACATAAATGGGAGCCTCTGTTCGCAACGCCAACGCAATGGCATCGGAGGGCCTGGAGTCCATGACAATTTTTGTATCGCCTTTTTGTAATTGGATGCGGGCATAAAAAGTATTGTCAGACAAATCATGAACCTCAACACGAGTCACCTCTACCTGGAGTTCTCTGAGCATATTTTTCATCAGGTCATGGGTCATGGGACGGGCCAATTGAATTTTTTCGATTTCGGTGGCAATAGCCGAGGCCTCGATCAGCCCGATCCAAATGGGCAACGCGGTTTTCTCGGTTTGATCCTTCAAAATAATGATGGGCATGTTGGTGAAAGGGTCAATAGTGAGCCCGGTCACCTTCATGTGGATCCAGCCTTCTTCTAAAATTTCAGCACTCATCAATCGTTCCCCGCAAAGAGTTGGGGCCAGCGTGAAAAATTTTCAAAGGGAGGAATTTTCCCCTGTCATTCTCACACCCCTCAAAGTGTACCATATGATTTTGGGAAGATCTCCCACAAAAGGTGGTCCCAGATTTACTAGGACCCTCTACTAAAACTTCAAGCATTGACCCAACCCGGCATTGATGAATCTCGTAAGTTATTTGATTTTGTTTATCTTGGAGCCTGCGTAATCGATCTGATTTTTCGGCTTCGCTTACCTCGTCTTTGAAATATAACGCCGCCGTTGTCTTAGGACGAGGTGAATAGGCAAAGGAATAAATAGAATCAAAACGCACCTCATCTAAAAGATCGAGGGTGCATTGGAAATCTTTTTCGGTCTCGGTAGGAAAACCCACAATGATGTCGGTACTAAGGGCAATACTGGGATCAATCCGACGCAGGCGCCTAATACTCTTTAAAAAATCATTTCGCGTATACCCACGATACATAGATTGCAAAACTTGGTCCGAACCCGACTGTACCGGTAGGTGGAAATGCCTGGCTAATTTGGCATTTTCACCGAACTCTTCGATCAATTCATCGGGCATATCTTTCGGATGGGACGTGGTAAAACGAATGCGACCGATCTTGGATTCATCGGCGACTCGACGCAATAATTTAGCAAAAGAGATAAATGGCGAGCGATGTTTTTTCAAACGTGCCTCTTCGCTATGCCTCCCCACTCCATACGAATTGACATTTTGTCCCAACAGGGTCACTTCACGGACACCCATTTCTCCTAATTGAATGGCCTCATTGATAATTTCCTCAGGATCCCGACAAACCTCACGACCTCGAACATAGGGCACGACACAAAAACTACAAAAATTATCGCAGCCCTTCATAATAGTCAGGTAGGCCTTGATCGAGTCTTCACTCTCGTCAGGTAATAAATTTAGAAAACGATAGTCATCGGGTTTTTCAAAATGGACTTCGCTAGCGCTTTTTTTGGATTTTTGATAAATCGCCTCGACAAGATCGGGTACCTGATTCGTATGATCGGGCCCAATGACTAGATCCAAATACGGAAATCGTTTTTGCAGATGCAGGCCTTCTGCCTGGGCCTGGCAACCGGTCACACCCAATACCACTTCAGGCCGCCTCAGCTTTAAGGCGCGAAACCTCCCCACATCGGAATAGACCTTGGCACTGGCTTTTTCCCGAATGCTGCAAGTATTGACCAAAATCACATCGGCTTCATCGGGAATCGGAGTCGATTCGTAGCCTTGAGACTTTAATAGCCGACCCATCTGCTGACCATCGAGGTCATTCATTTGGCAACCATAGGTTTTGATATAGTACTTTCGAGACATGCTGCAAAAGACCTAAACGCCAGACCCAATAGAAGTCAATGGAATCTAAAATAGTGGATAAAGGGTTAATTTAGCTGGGAAAGGGGGGTGTGGTCGGCAAGCTTATACTACGGGTAGAAAGGGCTGTGGGCCGTGAATCATGGGCCTCGCGCCAACGCTCGAAGAGGTTTTGCGCAACCTGCACCTCGGGTCCTTGCTGCCATTGGCCTGCTGCATTTCTTAGCCCCAAGGAGGTGGCCACTGCGGCTAGACGCTCTGACTCGGTGTCGGCATCTCCCGCAGCGACATGCTCATGCTGCATCACTTGAAAAACTAACCGGACGCGTCGCGCGCTCAGGAGGGAAGCTTCATTCATGTGGGAATCCCCGTAGACCGAAGCAAGTAAAGGACCTTCTTGGCCAGAGCGCAGTTCACCGGACTCATTAAAGAGCGTCTGCAAGGATGCTCCCGTTTGAAAAGGCAAGGAACTTAATTGACCTAAATCGCTGCGAATACGGTGGACTAAGATTCTATCTAATAGGGTATCTACATCTTGAGAACTTAGGTTCCAACCGGAATAGCGATTTTGAATATAGTGTTGCCTATCTTCTTGAGAATCTAAGGCATAAAACTCTTCCCGAATGGCGGCACTTTCGGCCAAATCTTCAGCAAACTCCTCAGTAGGAAGGGAGCGCTCTTCAGGTGAAAGCCGATTTTCTCCTCTAAGAAAATCCATTTCTAATTGAGTATAAAAAGTCTCGGTAAACCTTTCGTCACCCGTGCCTTCGAGCAAGCGATCTTGCAACATGCTCTGTGTGTTGACTTCCACATGCTGAGAAAATTCCCTTATTTCGGAATCCGCTTGGCGCTGGTATTGATTGGGCTGCAGGGAAAAACCGCGAAACTCCACGCTATCCCACCATGCAGAAACTTGAGGAGCCACTAATTCTAAGGCACCGTCCACGATTCCAGAACCTTCTTCGGCATCGTGCAATTCATTGGCCCTCTGGTAGATCATGCTATACCGCGTAGCTCCCTCTGAGCCGTGTTGCAGTCGATTGGCGGCAGAGAAACCCATATCGGCGATGAATCCGACGGCAAAGGCCCGACTGGCAAAACGCATTCCGCGGGAACGAAATAAAGCAGCCCCTCGGTTACCAAAGGCAATGCGATAAGCGTCCGGAGCAAAAAAGGCCCCTAGGTGAATGCCATGCCTTAAGGAAGATCCTGGTTCCAATCCCAACATTCCCTCTGAAAGAATACGGTCGGTCAGAGCCGAACTCATAAGACCCGGCCCCATATTCCAGGCCGCCCGAAAAGGCATGGTCACGAGGCCTTTGCCACCATTCCAAGCCATACGTCCCAAGCCGCCTTGCAGATGAAAATTCCTTGTCAAAGAGGCTCCCGTGGCACGCATCATCCCTTGGCGGGCTTCGAAAGAATATTGAACGGCCGCTTCTGAACCTGCGTTTACCACTCGTGTGGTGGCAAAACTATAAGGAGTTCGATGCAAGTAACGATTGAGCCAAACCTCTTGAACCGATTGGGCACCGGCATTTACCAAATGGGACGATCCCACCACGAACATGAAACGTTCGTGGGGATTCTTGATTGGGTCAAGCCCAATTTGATCGGCCACCCATTCGGCGCCCAACAAACTGGCGATTCCAAGACCTAATCCCGGACCGGACTCGATCATTCGATTTTGCCAACGATCGGCCAGTCGATTGCCATGCTGATTCAGATACCTTTGACCTTCTGGAGATTGGGTCCAGGCGAGCAAGCGATCAAATCCCATTCGACTGCCGCCGGTTTCAGGTATCTCGGGCAAACTGGGTCGCCCTACCCTTCCTGGAACCGCTGGCGCAGCAGCTTCCCCGCTAATCCTCGGCAATTGTGCAGGTGATTCTACAGAAGATGCCGCCGCAATGAGTTCGGGAATGCGCGAAGGCATTAAATTCATGCGGCGACTCATGAGATTGAGATCTCGTTGCAAATATACCGGTGAGTCCACGCGCAGAACAGGCCCCCTAATTTTTTGGGCATCGGCGACACTTAATGTCGAGGTCCCGTTTACGGGTGGTGTTTGACCTGCGTTCCTCATGACTGCAGGCCTGCCCGTGGAATGCGGAAGCCGTCCTGCCAGTATTCCTCTCGACCGGTAGGCCGGAGGGCTTTCACCTACTTTACGAACATAAATTTGATCGGCGGTTCGTTGGGAAATTTCAAAAAATTGAGTGAGATGCGGGATCGGACCACGACGCCACTGTTGGTGTTGTGGAGAGACAGCTTCAGCTTCATGAAGCACCTCAACCAAATTCGGGTAAAGAGTTTGAAATTCCGCCGGAGCCAGTAAATTTTGATATCGCCTTATGACATCTACGGCTTTTAGCCCTAAGAGTATTCTGCGTAATGGAGTATCCCGATTCCCAGAGGTGCTTAATTCAAAATACCGTCGGACCTCAGCTAATTCTGGGGCATGGGCCCCAAAATGCACTCGAGCCCTCTCCAATACCGAGGATTCAATTCGATCAAAATGCCACTCTAAGACCAATCCACGCATTCGTTCGGGTTCAGAATTGATTTCTCTGAGCACAAACCTTTCGATTTTGGGATCAACGTGTTCTTCAGCGGTATAGGCTTGGGTGTTGTGAATCCTAAGTTGAAATTCCCCACCTAACTGTTCGGCATGTAGGCCGCGATGTTGGTAGGCATTAAAGGCCCTTTGAAAGGCCTCAATTTCACTTTGAGGAATAACCCGCTGCAACCATGCCTCATTAACTTCTCCCTGTTCGGTAAAGGGCAGAACCTCAGGATCGAAGCCCATCCTTTGCAAGGTATCATCGGTAATCCCGAGTTTTTCTTCAGTAGGACGCAGAGCCTCACGCTCCAATAGGGTCTCTCGAAGCTTTAAATAGATATCATTGATACGCTGGGAAGTTCCGTCTAATGCAGGAATGCGGTCTCGGTAGCCTTCCAGACCATCCCTTACAAAGCGGTCTAAATCGGCCTGGTACTCATGGGGATGGGCACTGCCCAGTACCTCGGCAACGATATAATCACGGATCCCATCAATGTCGACTAAGGCTCCCGGATCTAAATGGGTGGCTCGAAAATCCGCGTTCCATTTCATTTGAGTCCGAAACACATCTTCGACGAATTCCACATTCATGGCCGCCCAAGGAGGCCGAGACGACCCTCGACTTCCTACCCGGTGCACCACATTGCGAATACTTCGCGGCGCCACATCATTAAAAATGAGGTGAGGAATATCTAAGGCACCCATACGCGGTGACAAAAAATCTGCTGCCATAGCCGCCATATAATTCGGCACCGTTTTCAAGGTGAGCGGTTCTAACGGGCGCATGGTCAGATACCGCAGGGCGATATAGACCTTTCCCCAAGGTCCGGACAGAACGGACTTTCGATTTTCAAAAATTCTTTGCCAAAAGTCATTGGGAAACTGAGACCGAACCGCCTGGGTGTTTCCCTCTTTAGAGGCATAACCCACACCGTCCACATCGGCCTGATAGTGAGCATTCATGCCCATAAAATCGAGCACCATGTCCCGTCCATTGGCACCAAAGATATAATCCATACTGTGGCGCCAGGGATGATGGGCCACATTCATGAGATCGGCGCGAGGAGTATCGCCGTAACTCAAAATGGCGATGCCATCACGGTTGGGCAGCTGTTCCAATCCTTGCCTTAGATTTTTAGTGAAACTCCCTTCACCCAATCCCGTATTTTCGTAGACGAACCGTTTACCGCGATCTTGTATCTCTGCTGCAAAATGATTTTGAAAGGCTTCAAGGGTCGCACCCACATCGG